>SLOG01000346.1 GCA_007132635.1 Limnochordia bacterium | reverse complement strand
TTCTCTCGATGCAGCCGGTAGATCTCTTCCATAATCTCATGGTCCTCTTCACTCCTTGGAACATACTTCTGACGTTCATCATGTAGATCCCAAACCGGCCGGACCCACTCAGCAGGCTCTTCTCCTTCGGTTCCGTCGGTAGAAAACCACGTGGCCCACCTCGGTCCCGATGCAGAGACCCAAGGCCCACCGGGAACGTAGTCCATCTTAATACCGTCCCGCCACTGCGGCTCCGGTGTCCAGTTGACTGTGGCCTGTACTTCGTTGGCGGCAATTTTCGTACCGCGTAGGGAGTTGCTGATGTTCCGCATCTGGATATTGATCCCCAAATCGGCGATATGGGATTCCAACAGTTCTGCGACTGGAATGATGTCAGGATTGATATGATGCGGTCAATGTAGGGCAGTTGCTGCCCTGCAGTGTCCACGACATAGTAGTAGGGGTTTCTCTCAAACTCAAGGATCTCCGCGACTGAGTCCACGATAATCCATGGATGCAGCACAGGGTAGCCCACTGCTTGGGGCTGTGTGAGCCCTGTTCCGGTTATGTCTGCCCAACCGAAGAACTGCGGCCAATTGTCCATCTCCTGCGCCTCAATGAGGGGTTCTATGTCCTCCAGAGGCGTATAGGTCGTGTGCAGAGGCTTAAGATAGTGCGACGGTTTGATCAACTCGGAATAACTCATCCAACCCATGTACGTGATTTCGCCGATAAAGCCTCCATAGGGTTCCTGGAAGCTGATCTCAAACGTATACTCGTCTAGGATGACCAACTCCATGGGTGCTCCACTGGGATCACGCCAGCGCCGAGGCAGAACCGGCGTCAGATCCGTGTTCAGAAGCACGTCTTCATAAGCAAAGCGAACATCTTCAGTCGTCACAAACTCGCCATCGGACCAACGTAAGCCTTCCCGTAGTTGGAAGGTGAACACTGTGTTATCTTCATTGATGGAAAAATCGTCATAAAGGTTGCCTGTGAGATCAGCGGTTCCGATACCTGGCGCTCCCAAGAGACCTCTGTTCATCATAATGAACAGGCTTGGATTCCACCCAGGGTTCGAGTGGGCTGTTTCCATGGTACCGCCATAGGTGCCCACCTCCCAGTCAAGATTCTCCTCGGAGATAAGTATGCCAGGACCGACAACGAACGGCTGCTTGGGCAGGCGTTCCTCTATCGGAGGAAGCTCACCCGTTGCGACCCGCTCTGCGAGCACTGGAGCCTCTGTGTAAGGAGATGCTCCGGCAACACTAGCAAAACAAAGACCCAGTACCTCGACGGAAAAGAATCAGCACCTCGTTCCCAAAGTCTCGCCCAAGCACTCCCGTGCACGCATGCCCCGAGCCACAAACCACCTCCTTTTGACACTTGCCAAGGACACTTCGGAATTTGGCGGCCAAATCCTGCAAGTTTTTAAACGGTAACTCTTGGTTATTTTCCCTAAGGCAGCAGGTATTCCGCGTGAATTAGCGAATCCCACCCATTGGCGTTCTGTCTACGCCAAGCCCTCGCCCATTCGACACCCATCTTACGTGTGAGTCGGGTGCTCTTTTTGCTGCCCGTTTTCCTTAACGGACTCACCTTTTGCTCTTGGCGCTCCAGTGATTCATGCAGTACCGCAAGTAAACCAACCAAAACGAACATAAGGAGATGATGTAGTGCGGTTTGGTCTTAGAAGCAAGTTGTACGCGATCGGATTTGTGCCTGTGGTTTTATTCGTTATTCTCGTATTTGGCGCCATCCTTCCCGAGATGACAAACGTAGCCGACTCAATAGCTCGAAGCACGTTGATGACCAAATTGGACGGTGACATAAACGCCGCCCGAGTATACTTGGACCAACACTTCGGCGAGGTAAGACTCGAGGCCGGACAGCTGGTGGATGAAAACCGCAGACCCATCGGCCGCAGCCATGCCATGGTGGACCAGTTGAGCGAGGATCTGGGCACGGTGGCGACCATCTTCCAGATCGACAACAACGACTTCCGGCGCATCAGCACCAGCATTCGGGACGACCAGGGACAGCGGGTTGTCCAGACGACGCTAGGGACTGACCACCCCGGATATCTCCAGCTGTCGAGAGGGCAGCGCTACGAAGGGGAAACGGAGCTGTTCGGGGAGTCGTATTTCACGGTCTACGAACCACTCCGAGATGGCGAGGATGTAATCGGTCTGCTTTTCATGGGAGTATCCCAGTCTGCTGCCATGCAGCTGACAGAGGAGCGCGTCGGGCAAGTACGGAATTTCGTCACCTTAGCCGTGGCCGTCATGGTTGTTCTTCTGGCCATCATAATTGTTCTCATGGCCAATCCTATGGTCCGGAACATCAAGGATTCCACCAACTACATAGTCGGCGTATTGGCGGAGGGTAACTTTTCTGTAGCGGTGCCGGAGTACGCTCTTCGGCTCAAGGACGAGTTTGGTGATCTGGCGCGTGGCCTCAGCCAGATGCAGACGACCCTGCAGGGTATGTTCCGGAAAATCGACGACAGCCGCAGCCAAGTGAGTTCATCCAGCCAGTCCATTGCCGCTTCGTCGGAGGAGATGAGTGCCAGCCTGGAGGAGATTGCTTCGTCTGCCAATGAGTTTGCCAGCGGAGCCCAGACCCTCGGCCAGAACGCGCAGCACATGAACGATTCCAGCGCCCAGGTATCCTCCAGCGCAAAAGACGGTCAAGAAGCGCTAGCCGATGCCGTAAACCAGGTCGATACAATTGCCGCCAGTGTCGAAGGCCTGGACGGAGTAATCCGAGAGCTGGACAGCAGAACGCAGGACATCGGCGCCATCGTCGACACCATGATGGGGTTTTCCGAACAAACCAATCTCCTGTCCCTGAACGCGGCCATTGAGGCAGCCCGGGCCGGAGACAGCGGACGCGGGTTCGCGGTTGTGGCTGAGGAAGTGCGGAAGCTGGCCGAACAGTCCACCAAGTCGGCAGCCGAGATCACGGAATTGGTTCGCTCCATCCAGCAGCAGAGCGGAAAGACCGTGACGGACATTGCGGACAGCGTGAAGCAGGTTCATCGCGGCCGGGAAACCATCGCAGAAGCGACCCGCACGCTAGACGCTATCATAAATATGATCGGAGAGATGACAGCGCAGATCACTGCCGTGTCGTCAGCCGCCCAGCAGATCGGTTCTGGCAGCGAAGAAGTCTCCGCGTCGGTGGAAGAACAGACCGCGACTATGGAATCCATTGCCGCTGGTACCGAGCAGCTGTCCCAGCTGGTCGAA
>SLOG01000185.1 GCA_007132635.1 Limnochordia bacterium | reverse complement strand
TGCTGAAACGTGAAACCCCAGCCGGTTAAGGCAAACGTCTCCGTCATGACGCGTTCACGACCGTAGAGGTTCGCCACAGAAGCCGCCATTTTCGGCACTACAGCCGGTATGCGTCCCGGGAAGATGTAATCGATACCAGGACTGTGAAAACGGCGCATCGAGCGAAAATAGTCGCCCATGAAGCGCACGTGGAACAACAGCGTCTCCTCTAGAAGCAGATGGCCCGTGGACTCTATGCCAAAAGACTCGCAGCAGCTCTCGAGCTGCCCGAAATAGCTTTCAGCATACAGCTGACTGAGAACATCGCCGTAGTCCAGCCGCACTTTTTGCGCCTCAGGGCTTTCTCCCTCCCACAGATAAGCCAAATAGGGCACCAGGTCGTACCCGTGCCGCTCACGAAAAGCCTCAAGAAACGTGACAGACCACCCCAAAGTGGCTGCCGGCGGCTCGTCCGTAAAAGCGGCTCGGATTGTGCTTCCCATGTGGTCAGGAAAGCGTTCCGCATACTCAGCATGGGTCAGCTGCGTAAACGCTTTCACTGCCTCATGGTTCATCAGATCCGTGACGGGGAAAACCCCGAAGCGATCACCGTACGGATTGTGAAAGAACCGCTCGTAGTAAACCGCCAGTTCAAACGGCCCATCCGGCACATATAGAGTCACTCGATCTGCCTTCACCTGACTGGTCATGTCGCTCCCAGGCCCAGCAAGCTGTCCATTCTGTAACGGCGTGACGACAACCGCCACAATGGCACCGCCGTCTTCAGGCAGCTCCACCCGCAGATCAATAGTAATCGACGTGCCTGCCTCGTGGAGAATAGTGGTCCACCGATCCAGCGAACGGATGTGGTACTCGGGGTGCAGCTGGGGGACCCGCCACTCTGCCATGCCGCTGTGCCATGGATACTCGTCATAGATCCACGTGAACATACCGTTTCTTGACGCTGTCTCGACGATCGTCTCGATGGCGGCAAACCATTCATCGGAAAGATACTCGGTGATGAGCCCCGGCCGTGCGTGCATCACTGCTCCAAAGACATGCTGTTTCTTCATCTCATCCAACTGCCACTGCAGACGACCGTCATCCAAACACTCGTTAAGAAACCAGAAGGGTACGACGCTGAAATCCTGGGGCGGATCGGAAAATTCGCGGAACAAACGCATCAGGCACGACCTCTTTCCCTTCTTATCGTACACTGCCAGCCAACGACGCCACTTGCACCTTCGCTTCCCACGCTGCATTGTAAGAGAGTCCTTCGAGGAACTCCATGACTGATGACAGATTGCCCTCAATGAGGTTAACTCCCACCGATCGTGTCGGCTGGTCTGGCTGTTGGCGCAGGGAATAGTGGAACTCATGGATCAGGCGGTCAATCGCCTGCATCTTCTCCAGGTCACTCTTAGCCTTCGGAAACTGCTTTACATAAGCCCGGAATGTCTCCACCGCACCCCCAGCGTTTAGCTGCTGTCGACGGTAACTCTGGCGGTAACTCCGCCACGACACACTCCATCCGCATAACGGGCAGTGAAGCTTCTCGGCCCGGGGCAGTAAACTCCCGACTCCCTGCGAACGACAGACAGGGCATACGACCTCACCCATCTGTGCCTGTTGTACCGTCAGAATGTCCTCACAGCGAAGCAGCAGAGTCATGCCGATGTCTGCAAGGAGTTCGGTATCTAAAATCCCTTCTGCATCAGACTCATAGAGCCTCCGAAGCTTCCACTTAGGAACTCGTGGTGTCCATTGCGGCAGGACATTGTGCACTCGCCATCACACCCTCCTCTTTCCCCCTAAATACGCACTCCGTAACGGAAATCCTCCCTTGCTATGCACTATACCGATCTTGTCGATTCTCATGGGCTCGTCAATCTACTACGCGCTAAGCACAGCCAGAAGGTAACGTCTGGAAATCGGCGAACTATGTACGTATGGTTAACTAGCTGTTTGGGAAAGGGTTGATCGGTAATGCTTGCAATAGCGCTTAGTGGCGGAGCGGCTTGGGGAATCGCCCATATCGGGGTCCTGCAGGTCTTAGAGGACGAAGGGATTTCGGTGGATTTGGTCACGGGCACCAGTGCGGGGTCTCTGGTAGGAGCCCTCTGGACCGGCGGCATCACAGCCCACAAAATGGAAGAGCTCTTAGACGGCATAAATTGGGCGACATTCGGACGACTAGTCTTTCCGAAGTTGGGTTTATTTGACTCCACTCTTCTGGAGGACTTCGTGAGCGAACACTTGGGCGCTGACCGTACCTTTGAGGACCTGGCGAAGCCTTTGGCCGTGGTCGCTACTGACCTCTATTCAGGCACCCAGGTGGTGATCGATTCGGGTCCCGTTGCCCCTGCGGTGAGAGCGAGCTGTGCGATTCCCATGGTGTTCACGCCTTTAGAGTACCAGGGAAAACTACTCGTGGACGGTGGATTGGTCAACAATCTGCCCGTCAGTGCGGCTGTTGATCGCGGCGCTGATTCGGTGATTGCCGTCAATCTAAAGGAAGACACCATATCACCCGAGCATGTGACCAACCAGTGGGAGGTCGGTATTCGCGCGCTCAACATCATGCATAACCGGGCAACACTGATCGAAGTGCGCCGCAGTGACGTGCTCATTTCCCCTCGAGTCAGCGATATTAGCCCGTCCAGCTTTAAGGACAATGAGTGTCTTTTGGAGCGAGGCAGGGAGGCCGCGCGTGAAGCTCTGCCTGCAGTCCAGAAGCTGCTGCAGAAGGCATGACAGCGAACGCCTCGCGGGATCATCGAGAGGCTATCGGCCTCCCCAGTTCTTTTGGCTGTCCAAATCGAAGAACAGGAGGAATTGGCGCAGTTCTAGCGAAGATACCGTTAAAACTCTATGGAGGTGTTTGGATTTGCGTAAATTGATTCCTGTTTTTTTGTTTGTTTTGCTCGTTTCGCTGACTTTCGGTGCATCCGCCTACAATGAAGCTCCCATGTTGGCTGAGCGGGTGGCGGCCGGTGAGCTGCCCCCGGTGGAAGAACGACTGCCTGAAGTGCCTTTTGTCATTGAACACGGCACGTTAATTGCCCAGGAAGATGTGGAGTTTTCTATTGGCCGGTACGGCGGCACGCTGCGTACGGCTCATGTATCGCCTGGATTTAGCCCCAACGTGTTCAATATGGTCAACGAACCGCTGTTGATCGCGCAGAGCATCACCCTGACTGGTATCCAGGGCAATGTGGTCCAAGACTTTTCCGTTGAAGGCGACCGAGTCTTTAACTTCACTTT
>SLOG01000427.1 GCA_007132635.1 Limnochordia bacterium | reverse complement strand
TAGTCGACGATCTGGCGGAAGGCGCTGCCAAAGTCGTGAAACCGTTCATCGCGATGGAATTGGCTGAACCCGAGGTGAATATCACTGCAGTGCAGAAAACTCACGGGCATAGGTCGGCCTCCTTTCCGGTATTTTTCCTCTCTGCAGTATGCGCTGCCGCTGCGGCCAGAACCACTATTAGAAGAGCGACTCCGGCAAGATACGTATGCGTTAACCCTATCGCTGCTACCAAACCATAGCCTATCAGCGGCCCGCTCGCGGCTCCTAAGTCACTCGCCGAATTGAACCGGCCAATGACCAGAGCTGAGCTCAAACCGCGGACGGAATCGCCAATGGCTGCATCAAGGACAACCTTCAGAGAGTTGCCGGCGAAGAACAGCACCACCGCTGCCAAGACTGTTAGAACGGGTTCAGCTAAGAGTGCCAAAGCGGCCAAAGCTGCAATCTGTACAACCGAAAGCCAGAGGTACACGAACCAACGCCCCCACCGGTCTGAGAACCCCCCCACCAATGGTGATACGATAAACGCGCTAACCCAGCGCAGGCTGTGGAGTACACCCGAAAACGTAGCGATGCCCAATGCAGCTCCTAGGATGACAACTTCTGTACCCAGTCGTTCGCGCAGCAGGAGCGACAGACTGGCCATGACAAGCCCCGTATTGATAAGGCTCACAGCGAAGATTGAGAGGTTGCAGAAGAGGGGTGATAACTGCACATGAGTCAGCGGGGATCCGGCCGGATCATCGACTGCTTCGGCAGGCCCGAAATGCTCGGTCGTCGTGTTCTCGAGACTCTGTCGATAAGACAGCAAGAGAACGACTGCGCCGCCCGATAGGACGGCCATGATAAAGACTCCTCTATGGTAGCCAACAACATCGACCAAGAGACCGCCGAACAATACTGTCGCTGCACTGCCGAGGCGCGTAATGGCATGCATCCAACCCATCGCTGCCCCTAAGGCACTTTGCGCCGTCGCTGCCACAACTGCCATAAAGGCTCCGAGTCTGAGGTGCGACCAGCAGATACCCCACAACAGCCGGGCAGCCAGGAATACACCCAGGCCGCCGGGCACGACGTAACCCATTGTAGAGATCATACCCAAGACAGCGGCTGCCATAAGGGGCCAAAACAAGCCCCATCGCCGAAACACGCGGCTGGCAGCACTATTGGATAGTAGGCGCACCCACCGATTTGCGCTCAGCAGCAAACCGACGCTGAACAACGGTAACCCCAAACTCTCTGCGTACAAAGGCAGCACATTATAGAGCAGAGAATCGCCAAAGAGGGAAAACGCGAGAACAGCCGATATGGCAAGATCCGTTCGCGCTGGACGACCCATGGCTTCCCGCCTCTCTGTTATCCTTCTTCCAGTATAAACAGCTCATGGGCACCCGCCGGGAGGACCAGCTGAACAATCTGAGCCGCTCCCGACTGCCCGACAGCGTATGTTTCCCCCGTCACGGCATTCGTCAACTGCTTCCGGCGGCTCAGTGGATGGTGCAGTTCGACGTTAACAGTACCGCCTTCGAATTGGGTTCCATCGATGACCAAAAGGGCCTCCCCCTCCGAACCAACGAGGAGATCTGCCCGCAAAGCGTTATCCACGACACGAACGGGGGGCTCCAGCCCGGCCAACGCAACCAGGCCGCTTAGGAAGTCCCGCACGCCCCGGTTCTGTTGTCGATGGTACACGCAGCCCAACAGTGTCCCCATCATGATAGCACGGCCCTCCCCGTAGAGATGCTGCGTCACCGCTGCCGAACCGTCGCTGAAGCGGGCAAGGACCTCCGCCCCCAGCGGGACGAGCCGTTCCTGGAAGAAATACCCCTCCACCTGGTTCCCGCGCGCCAGCCGGCCGACTGGGGCTGTAATGCCCACACTCACCATCTGATGGCGAAACTCTTCAACAGATCCTTCGCCATACGCATGGCGAAAACGCGATGCGGTCGTAGTGAAGTCCTCCTGCACGCCAAAGACATCGGCGAACCCAAGCCCCGGCACCTTCGTAGAATGCAGGCCATCGTCTTCACATACGGCCCCAAAGAAAGCCTCTGAGATTAACGTACCGCCCTTAGCCGTCCATTCCCTCAGTCTCTCCGCCGTATCCGTATCCAGGTAGTACGGGAAGGGGCAGACGAGAACCTTGTAGCGTTCAAGGATGCCATCCGGCAGTTGTTCCAAGCCGATGATGTCGGCATTGATGTTGGCGTGATACAGAGCCATGTACGTACCCATGACAGACCCGCAGTACAGATCTGTGCTTCCCGAGGCACACCAATCAAATACTTGATTCCTATAGCTGTTAAGCACAGCGACTTCAGCTTCAAGCGGTTGAGCCGGTTGGATCACCGATTCCCAGTGTCTCAGCGTCCGGGCGATCGTGATGTTGTAATCCAGCCATTCGGTCTTACTCCCATCCAGTTTGGTCAACCCCCAAGCGGGAGATTCCCGTCCGAGGGTCTCCGGTCGGTACTGCCAATAGACGAACCCTTTGATCCCGCGAGCAAGAGGAGTAAAAACATGGCCTTTGATATCCGCGAAACTGGGAATCCGGGGGCGGTTGTAGGTGTCGCCGCCCAAAGCGTGAATTTCCGCGTTGATGACGGTCTTGCCCTTCGCGCAGCTGGTATTGTAAGCTGCGGCAAAAGGATGGCTGCCGATGCTATTCCCAAAAAGATCGCACAGCTTTGCCAGTTCATAATCATTGCTGCATGCGTTTACCATGTTAAAATAAGGGATCGGGACAGTATGAACCATGACTGGCGTTGTCGCATCCTCTGACTTCGTCACCTCCACGCGCTGGCGAAGCTCCTCCGTTAAAACTCGGCCGAAAAACATGCGCCAGTCTATCATGTCATTGAAAGCCTGCCCATTGCGAGGCAGCTCAATCTGCCTCCAGTCCGAGTAATTCCGATTCCATCGATGGTTTAAGGAGTCCAAGTCTGCGTGACGCTGCTGCAGCGATTGAATAAACGCATCTCGGCAGTGCCGACAGTAACAGACCATGTCTGCCTGCCGAGGGGCGCGCAAAATCCCGCAGGTTAGCTCTGGTTCGTTCCACAGATCCCAAATGAAGAGCGCCGGGTGTTTGGCATAGCGCCGGACCAACGCGTGCAGAAAGTCTTTCCGGTGGTCCAAGGCTTCCGGATGATTGTAACACGGCCCCGGAGCTCCGCCTATCTGCCTATGAGAAACCGTCTGCGGCTCAACACGCCGACCGTCACTCGTGATCATCAGCGCGTCCGGGTGCTTGTCATACAGCCACGTAGGAGCTACATCGAAAATCGTGTTGATAATGACTCGTAGTCCATTGTTGTGAGCCAGTTCCATCAACCGATCCAGATCCGAGAAATCGTAAACGCCTTCCTGTGGAGCGTTCCAACGCCATTGCGCCCATAACTTCACCGTGTTGAAACCATGTTCCGCCATAGCGGTCATGTCAGCTTCCCACTCAGTCGCACGAGGCGTAGGTGCTCGATAGTACTGTGACCCAAAGGGAATACCATCCGCAAGCATTGTCTATCCCTCCTGTAGGTTGTTGGCGGTCTTCGAAACCGGCTAACTTGTCGCGGCAAAACCGAGGTGGTATCATAGATACAGCTAAACAGATAAGAGGAGTCGATGGCCGCATGCCCAATCGTCCAACCATGCAGTCTATTGCTGATTACGTCCGAGTCAATAAGTCTACCGTGTCCAGGGCTCTGAACACCCCTGAGCGCGTGCGGCCTGAGACGCGCAGCCGCATTCTCCAAGCAGCCCAGCGCCTCGGGTACTTCCAATTTGGCGAGGAAGCTGTTGTCGCAGAACAGTCCTCCGATGATGTTGGACTGCTGGTCGACTCCCGAACGTTCGCCAGCCCAGACAGGTTCTATACAGAGATAATCCGGGGTTGTCTCGAAGAAGCGAACCGATGGAAACGCCATGTCGTAGTCAACGCCATGGACATCGAATCCAGCGATACCATCAGCGGGCTGGTCTCTGAAGGCAAAGTTAAGCAGCTCATCGTGATAGCCACGGCCCCTGACGCCCTGCAGTGCGCCATCGCTCAGCGCAAGATAGCGGCAATCGGGATCGATTTGGAGACGCCGAGCTTTGAATTTGCTACGATTTACGCAGACAATTCTCAAGGAACCCAGCTGCTCATGGAGCATCTATACGGCCTCGGCCACCGCCGCGCTGCCTTTGCCGCATCTGCCTACCACATTTCCTTCCGCGAACGGCATGCAGGCTACGCATTGGCTTTGGCAGGCGCGGGGCAGGGTTATGACCAGGATCTGGTCTTCCTCGACGAGGAACCCAACGAAGGCGACCGTATCTACCAGATTGGACGGCTCGCTGTTGACAAATTCTTGGCACTCCCCCCCCACAGGCGTCCCACTGCCATTGTCTGCGGCAACGATCCTATAGCCCTCCAAACTGTAAAGGCCTTGACCGATGCAGGCCTTCGCGTTCCAGATGATATCTCTGTCACCGGATTCGACAATCTGGACTGGGCCGGCAAAGTATCCCCAACCTTGACCACGGTCAATATTCCCAAACTAGCCATAGGTGAACTCGCCCTACAATTCGTTACACGAATGGGAAAGCCAACGCCTGCCAGCCGCGGAATACGAGTTTCCGTCCCCGTATCCCTTGTCGCTCGGGGAAGCACGCAGCCGCCTTCTGAGCACTCTTAAGTGGCAGTATTCGTGGTACGAGGTTCTATTTCCTTTGCCGGCCGCCGAACAGTGCCGTTTCTGCAACATTGTTGCCAAACTCTGCCGCTTTTTTTGCAGAAACATTTAGACACAGGGAGGACTTCTTCCTACAGAAGCGAAAAATGTAGATGTACCCTGGATCGGTTCCATCGTCTCTTCTGGTGCTTTTTGTTGCAGATCGATGCAACAACGCTGCAAGGAGGTGGTCGTCAGAAAACAGTCTGGTGCATGCTGACAAGAGTCCGAATTTAGGAGGTTAACAATGAAAATCAAACACACCCTGCTGTTGCTGAGTATTCTGTGCCTGTTCGTCATCAGTGCTGGTGCATCAGCCCAATACAGCGAGGCACCCATGTTTTCCGAGCGTGTGGCCGCCGGTGAATTACCACCGTTGGATGAGCGTCTACCAGCCGAACCTTTTGTTGTCGCTCAAGGAACTCTGGCCAGAGACGAAAGCCTGCCCGATTGGCAGCCGGGTCGCTACGGCGGTGCACTGCCGATGGCACACAACACACCGGGTTGGAGTTCAACCATATTTCTGTTTTCCAATGAACCTTTGGTACGGGCCCCTGGTACGTCGACCGTAGACATCCAAGGCAACGTACTCAAAGATTTCGAGGTCAGCGAGGATAATACTGAGTTCACGTTTTACATGCGCGAAGGCCTCCGCTGGTCTGACGGTGTACCCGTCACGACGGAAGACATCAGGTTCACGTACGAGCATGTCCTGTTGAATGAAAACCTAACACCCTTCTTCCCAGCGAAATACCGGGCAGGGGGACGCCCAGATGGCGAGCCCATGACTCTAGAGATTCTTGACGAGTATACCTTCCGCATCACATTCGACGAACCCTATGGAGCCTTTCTTTCCATGCTGGCAGTCACAGGCTGGAGTGGTTATACCGAGCTACTCAAGCCCAGTCATGTTCTGAAAGATTACCACATCGACTTTACCAGTCTCGATGCTATGGCCGACGAGCTCGCAGAGGAAGAGCTGGATGACGAGTGGTACCAGCTGTTCACACTCCGCGATGTGACCAATTGGGAGTTGACACAGCCCAAGTCCACAGGCTTTCCGGTACTGTACGCCTGGAAACAGGTGGAAGGCCCGGCTGGGGTCATGACTTTTGCACGCAACCCCTACTACTTCAAAGTAGATACCGAAGGCCAACAACTTCCGTATATTGATGAGCTGGTGTCCCAGGAAGTATCGACTTTCGACGCCATGGAGATGCAGGCCCTAGTCGGCGAGGTCGATTTCTTCTACTATGCCGGCTTGCCGTCTATGCCTATGTACCAGGAGAACCGCGAACGAGGCGGTTTTGATGTCCGCATTTCGGATGATCCAGGTAACCGCAGTCTATTCTTCAACCTAACCTATGATGATCCTACGTGGCAGTCTGTCGTCAGAAACCCGCGCTTCCGCGCAGCGATCAACATGGCTCTTGACCGGGAAGAGATGGTAGATACAGTGATCTATGGCTTTGCCCCGCCGCTCGAGACGGTACCGGAAATCTATGACCCGGAGCAGGCGGCCGCCATTTTGGACGAAATCGGCATGGACGCTCGCGACAGCGACGGATATCGTCTCGCTCCAAACGGCGAACCTTTTGAGATTTACCTGGAAGTCGCAACCCACTCGGCCGAGATGGTTCCTCTGGCGGAGTTAGTAGTCGAGCATTTGCAGGAGATCGATATTGACATTTCTATGCGCCAGATCAGTGCCGAACTATGGGGTTCGAAGCGTGGAGCCAACGAGCTCATGGCACCGATTCTGTGGACCAGTTCTCCCACCGTGTGGCGCGATCAACCGGGCAACGACTATATCCCGCATGATAGTTGGGCGCCGGAATGGTTCACGTGGCACAACACAGGCGGCGAATCCGGTGAAGAACCGCCGGAAGAGTTCAAACGTCTGTTCGAACTGCAGTCTGAGCGCATGGGTCTAGTCACCCACTCACCCGAAGACCAAGTGCTCATCGATGAACTGTTCGAATTCTACTACGAGAGTATCCCTTTCTTTATTCTCTTTGAAGAGTTCGGCAATCCAGTTATAGTGTCCAACGAGTTAGCCAACGTTCCGGTAAGCGGATCTGTGCACGAATTCCTGCTTCCGGCAGAACAGTTCTTCTATATCGATTAGGAGAGGCAAACGTTAGGGCGGCGGGCAGAAGTCCGCCGCTTCTTTTTTAATGCTACACTGAGGTGATAACTTGAAAACCATGTCATTAAACGGAACCGATTGGAGGCTGACCGGACTGTGGCCTAATAGTTCACGCTTGGTCAAGAGCCGGGAGCTCAACGAACATCTGCGACCTCTTATGCCCCCCGTTCGAGCCTCTGTGCCCGGATGCGTGCAGCTCGATCTGCAGGCTAGCGGTGATCTCCCAGATATCAATGTAGGACTCAACTCTCGGCAAGCCGAATGGGTCGAGCATTGGGAGTGGTTGTATACCAAAGAGATCACAATCCCGAAATCTTTCAATGGACAGAGGGTTTTCGTCAACTTCGAGGGATTAGACTATTCCGGACGCGTTCTTCTTGACGACTGCGAACTCGGCACGTTTCGCGGCACACATATACCGCACCAATATGAAATCACAGATGTCATGCGCCCCGGCGAAACACAGAGGCTGTATGTTATTTTCGATCCGCCGCCGGCGATTAACGGACAGCTGGGATACACGTGGCAGATCACCGAGTTCAAACCGCGCTTCAACTACATTTGGGACTGGGTCGCCAGAACTGTGACCATAGGCATATGGGGCAATGTCAGCATAAGTGCCCGCGACCACAACTGGCTCCGCACCATGGTGGTCAACCCCTCGCTCACGCTGCCCAACAACGGCAAGATCCGCATCCAGTACGCATTCAACGAGCCTCCCGCCGAGACACTCTACATCTCGTGGATCCTGCTGGATCGGCAGAAAACTGTGTGTTCTGCTGAGGGTGAGTTCGAAACCACCGACGGAAACGGTCAGGAATTCATCGACCTACCGTCAGTCGACCCATGGTATCCGAACGGCCTAGGCGACCAGAACCTCTATGAATTCAGGACAGTCGTCAAGGATGCCCACGGCCGCCAACTAGACGAGCGTTCGTTTCAAATCGGCTTCCGCGATGCCCAGTGGCTCGAGAACCCTGGTGCCCCCTATGGAGCTCGGCCCTCACTTCTGCAGATCAATGGCAAAAAGGTCTTTCTGCGCGGCGCCAATTGGGTACCTTTGAGCCCGTACTTCGGCGGCGTGCAGCTTGAAGACTACGAAAAACGGCTCTGCCAATACCAAGCGGCACACGCTAACATCCTGCGCGTGTGGGGAGGAGCCATCCTGGAAAAGCAGGCGTTCTACGAATTGTGCGATCAGATGGGCATCTTTGTGTGGCAGGAGATGCCTCTTTCCAGCAGCGGGCTCTCCGACTACCCACCGGACGATGATCAGTCCATGCACGAGCTGACTCAGATCGCTGAGCACTTCGTACAGAGCCGCGCGCACCATCCAAGCCATCTTGTCTGGTGCGGAGGCAATGAACTAGCTGTAGGCCTAGACGGCGAGCGTGAGGGCCGCGAAAAACCCATTGATGTTGACCACCCCCTGATAGCAGAGTTTTCCCGTATCTGTAATCGCTGGGATCCCCACAAGAAGTTCATCCCAACATCGGGACATGGCCCGCGGGCATTCGCCAAGGAAGAAGACTATGGCAAGGGCCTGCACCACGACGTTCATGGGCCATGGGCATACTTAGGCCCGAGGGCTCACTACGAGTACTACAACGGCGACGATTCTCTGTGGCGCAGTGAAGTAGGGGTCCCTGGCTCCACCAGCCTTAGACTCATGGAGGCCAACCATGGCGGATTCTCTCCTTGGCCGGCCGACGCGTCCAGCAGGCTGTGGCTGCACCACGGTTCATGGTGGATCAACGCGGACTCGATGGAAGAGCTGTTCGGCCCATGGGATGAGTCAGACACCACCCAACTACGTGATTACCTGCAGCTGTCTCGCTGGCTGCAGGGTGAAGGCTACCGCTACGTGGTGGAAGCGTGTCGAAGACGAGCCTATACCTGCGGTTTGGTGACCATTTGGATGGGACACGACTGCTATTGGACGACAGCCAACAATTCCGTGATCGAATACGACGGCTCCCCCAAACCGGCCTACTCCTATCTCCAAAGATCATGGGCTCCGCTTAAGCTGTCGCTGCAGCACAGCAATCTGTATCTCGCGCCCAATGCGGCCCATAGACTGGTCATCTGGCAGCATCAAGACGAGGGGTATGAGCTCCCCGAAGCGGCAACAGCTGCAGTTTGGGTACGCGACCTGCGAGGCAACGTCCTTCATAAGCAGCCTCTGCAGCTAAAAACAGAGAAAGCCCCCAGTCAAGAGATTGGCTTTTTGGATCTCCAGCTTCCGATCCAAGAAGAAGGCCTCGTCTTTGTTGAGGTTTCCCTTGAGGCCGACGAGGGAACACTCCGCGATGTGTACATTTTTGGTCAGGACGATGAACACGTCATGCAGGGATTACGACGCCTACCCAGACCCGAGCTGAGGGTTGCGAGCTGCCCTCACACGAATGGCACGCAATTCAAGGTAAGCAACACGGGTCCAGCCGCCGCCATAATGACAGAAATCATGCCAACCACAGGCCGTTCTGACATACTCGTTACCAATAGTGCATCTGTTGTGTTTCCCGGCCAAGAGGCAGAGATCTATGCCTCTGCCGGCAGTGACAAGGAATGGCTTGTCACTGCGCTCAATTACGCGAAACGTTTGTCTGGCAGAAAAAATTAGGCTCCAGACGGCAGTTGGTTTTCGCGATTTCGACGAGTGCCCGTTCACGACGTTTACCTAAAATGCCATGAAAACGGCGTGGTGTGATGCCTCGTCCGAAATAAAACGGAAAAATCAACGCCTTCCTAGACAGGAACCATCCAGCCAGGTGCCGTAGTATGGACATCAAGACCGAATTGACGAGGAGAGATACCTGTGAAAAAAGTGCGCGTTGGAATTGTCGGTTTCGGACAGATTGGACCAGTCCACTTACGCAGCTATCAGCAGTTCCCGGAAAAAGTCGAGGTCGCAGCTGTAGTCGACCTTCTTGACGAGAAACTAGTTTTGGCCAAGGAGTCCGGTGTAGACCAAGTCATGAAAGACTATCAAGAGCTTTTGGCCAGAGACGATGTGGATGCCGTCAGCGTGTGTATTCCCACGCACCTGCATAGAGAGTTGGCAGAGCAAGCCGCTGCGGCTGGCAAGCATGTGTTTTGCGAAAAACCCATGGCCATGACGGCTGCCGATGCATCAGCCATAGAGGCGGCCTGCAGCAAGGCTGGCGTCAAGCTGCAGCTAGGATTCGTGCGCCGGTTCGATCACGAGTGGCTTAAGTTCAGAGAGATCGTTCAAAGCAAGACTTTGGGTGACAAGGTGGTTTGGCGCTCCGTTGCGGCGTCGCAAGGAGCTCCCACCCCGTGGTTTTTCCAGCGCGAGCTGGGGGGAGGTCCATTTATGGATGGCGCCGTTCACAACTATGATTTCGGCCATCACCTGTTCGGATCTGTTAAGCAGGTGACCGCCCACGGGACAATGCTGCAGCCCGACCGCACAGTCATGGACACCGGTACGGCTGTCATTGAGTACAGCACCGGTGACATCCTCCAGATGATGTGGTCATGGGGACTACAGGCGGGCAGTACCGGCAGCGCAGCTCACGATGTTCTGGGAAGCGAGGGTGCCCTGCTGTTTACGGGTGCTGGCAAAGATCCGCTGGACAAAGAGGCTTCAAACATCGGATATCTGACGATTAACCGGCCTGGACGCGAACAGGAGCCACACAGCTATGTAAAGAACGATATGTTCCGAGATGAACTCGAATCCTTTATTGACTGCATCCGAGAGGATAAGCCCACACTAGTGACAGCAGAGCACGGAAAAGAAGCCCTAAGAGTCGCTTTGGCCGTCTTGGAGTCAGCCGAAACTGGCCAGACGGTACAGCTCACGTAACCCGGACGCTTAACCCGGACGCCAAAAGACAGCCTCTTACTGAGGCTGTCTTTTGCCTTCGCTTATTCTTTGATCACTTGAATTCTCTGCATCGTCGAGTCCTCTAGGCCGATAACCGGCAGTCCAGCCGCCCGGTTCTGCAGTGTGTATTCTAGGTTGTTTTGACTCATAATCTCGCCTGGAAGAACGATAGGAATGCCTGGAGGGTAAACCATGATCCACTCCGCAACAACACGGCCAACAGCATCCGCCAGCATCACTTCCTCTGTGTCCGCATAGTATGCGTCGCGCGGTGAAAGGGCTAATGTCGGAATATCCGGCAGCTGCACTTCTACCGGGGACAAAGCCGCTCCCTCACGAAATCGTTCGCTGCTCAAGCGGCGCAGAGCTCCCACCAAAACCGCTAAGTCTTCTTCATCATCTGCGTGTGTGACCAAACAGAGAATATTGTAGATATCGCTGAGCTCCACCTCTATCCTGTAATTCTCTCGCAGCCAAACTTCCACATCGTATCCAGTGACACCCAATTCTTTGACATGAACAACCAGCTTCGTAGGATCATAAGCATGCACACCCGGGTTATTCAGTATCTCATTGCCAACACAGTATAAACCAGGAATAGTGTTGATCTCCGTCCGCGCTTGCTCGGCTGCAGCCATGGCCCCCGAAACGATCTCGCGCCCATGGAGAGCCAAGCGCCGCCGGGCCGCATCCAGCGAAGCCAGCAGAATATACGATGTACTGGTAGTCATCAGCATGTTCATCACGTTCTGGACATGCCGTATGGACACAAGGTGGCCCCTTTGATTCAAAACTGAGCTCTGGGTAAGCGACCCCCCCATCTTGTGAACACTGGTGGCGGCCAAGTCTGCCCCCGCCTGCATGGCTGAAAGCGGTAATTCTTCATGGAAATGGATATGCACCCCATGGGCTTCGTCCACCAAGACTGGGACGCCTCGCTGGTGAGCTGCTGCCACGATTCCTGCCAGATTTGCTGCCATGCCAAAGTACGTCGGGTTGATGACAACGATTGCTCGTGCTTTTGGGTGACGCTCCAAGGCCTCTTCAACCTGTGCCGTCGTGATCCCGTGCGCAACTCCAATCACCTTGTCCATGACTGGATGAAGAAAGACGGGCTTGGCGCCGGCGAAAATCAAGGCCGACAGGATTGACCGATGGATGTTGCGAGGCACGATGATTGTATCCCCCGGTTGGCAGACGGCCATAATCATGCCGATAATCGCCGTACTGGTACCCTGGACAGAAAGGAAGGTATTATCGGCGCCGAACGCGTCAGCGGCTAGTGCTTGAGCCTGCTTAATAATGGTCTTCGGGTTATGCAGATCGTCAAGTGGTCCAATGTTGATGAGATCGATCGACAAAGCGTTGGGCCCCAAAAACGAACGGAACTCCCCGTCCATCCCGCGTCCCACTTTGTGCCCGGGGATGTGAAACTGCCGCGGATGCCGCTGCGCATGGGCCAAAAGTCCCTGCAGCAGCGGTGTCGCTTCATGCTTGTTGTGCAATCCTTTCACCTCATTATGCCTTGAGTTCTACGATATCTTCATCTTCCAAGAGGTGTTCAAGGGCAGCATTCTGGCCGTCAAACTTGGCAGAGGTCCCCCAGAGCTTGGCTCCCTTCAGGTTCTCAGCCACTTCTTTGTGGATTTGCTCGGCGAGATCCAAGACGGTACTGCCTCGCTTCAGCACAAAAGGCGAATCCATATCGGGATCCTTACCTGGGGCTTTTGTGTAG
>SLOG01000384.1 GCA_007132635.1 Limnochordia bacterium | reverse complement strand
CTACAGCGCGATTCGTGCAGGCCGCGTGGCAGGCTTGGGAATCGACGTGTTGGACCCGGAGCCGAGTTACGATACACTTCCAGAAGAACAGGATTATTCACACCCGCTCTTGGAGCTGGAAGAGGTAGTCTTTACCCCTCATTTAGGTGCGTCGACACGCGAAGCCAATTACAACGTCGGGACGGCCGTGGCTCAGTTGGTGGCCGGAGCACTCCAAGGACAGATGGTGGCGGCTGTGAACGTTCCTCCGGTGAGCGCCAAGGACATGGTTCAGTTGAAACCATACCTCGATCTAGCTGAGGTTCTGGGGAAAATCTACTACCAGGCAGAGAAGGAAACGGTCGAGAAGATTGAGATCATCTTCAGCGGAGACCTTGCAGAGAAAGAAACGGGAATTCTTACGTTGTCTGTTCTAAAAGGCTTTCTAGAGCCGGTCGCCGAGAGTAAAGTCAACTATGTAAACGCTGAGTTTCTAGTGAAAAATAAAGGAATTGAGGTCGTGGAAAGCGTCAGCAGTAGCCTCGACAAGTACACGAACCTCATCACGGTGCGTTTCACCAACCGCAGTCGACAGCTTAGTGTGTCAGGGACGATTTTTGCCCGGGAGGAAATGCGTATCGTCGATTTCTTCGGTTACAAATTGGACTTTGAGCCCACTCCCTACGTCATTGCCGTGCAAAATATCGACAAGCCCGGGATCATCGGCCAGATAGGAACAACCTTAGGGCGTAATGACATCAATATCGCTGCTATGCAGTGGAGCCGCAATAAACGCGGCGAAAAGGCGGTATCGTTTGTGAGTGTTGACTGTCAGGTCGGCCGTGAGGTTTTGGACCAGATACGGAATATCGATGGAGTGCTGCGTGTCTCCATGCTTCTATTCTAGAAGGCAGTTGATTTTCTCGATTTTGACGAGTGCCGGTTCACCTTGTTTACCTTAAATGCCAGGTAAACAAGGTGCTGTGATGCCCTCGTCCGCGGAAAAGCGGAGAAAATCAACGCCTTCCTAGCTGGCTGTCTCCGGTGCTTTCATGCCGGACCTTACTATGAAAGGTTGGTTTTCAGTGCCGCAATTCTCACTGCCCTTCGGCAAAACTCAGCTTTCGATAGAGGCTCCAGAAACTGGCTTTCTTGGGACGTTTTTGCCGCAGCGCGCCGAAGACATGTCTGCAGAGGTTGAGCGGCTCACTGTTGCACAAGCCCTGGATAACCCTATCGGGGCTTCCCAGTTAGAGACCTTGGTGTCCTCCGGGCAAACGGTGACGATCCTTGCAAGTGATTTGACTCGCCCATGCCCTAACGCTGCGCTTCTAGAGCCACTGTTGGACAGACTGCTGCGGGGAGGCGTTAAAGAGCGGGACATCACCGTTGTGATTGGGCTGGGGCTGCATCGGCAGATGAGTAGCGCAGAACTGATGCAGACCGTTGGTTCGCGCGTTTTTAAGCGGGTCCGTGTTGTCAACCACGATATCAACGATACGGTTAAAGTGGGAACCACGAGTCGCGGAACACCGGTGGCCGTCTCGCGTTTGGCCGTTGAAGCCGACTTCCTTATCGCCACTGGAAACGTTGAGTTCCACTACTTCGCTGGATTCTCTGGTGGAGCCAAGGCCCTAGTACCGGGGGCTGCCTCCGACGTAACGATTCGCTCTAACCATGCCTTAATGATTCAGGATGGGGCAGAGGCAGCAGCCATTGTTGGTAACCCTGTACGGGAGGATTTGGAGGAAGCCGCAGACTTTGTCGGCATTGACTTCATTCTAAACGCCATCGTTGACGAAGAACACGCTGTCGTCACGGCAGCGGCAGGTGGTGTTCAGCAGGCCCATCGACATCTGTGCGAGCAGCTAGCCACACTCGGTATCGTCCAGGTCCCGCAGTTCCTTGATACGGCGATCGTCAGCGCTGGTGGTTTTCCAAAGGACATTAATCTGTACCAAGCCCAGAAAGCCTTGGATAATACAGCAGCAGTCGTAAAACATGGGGGAACTCTCGTGCTTTTAGCAGCTTGCCCCGAGGGGTTCGGCAGCGAGACGTTTTCCGACTGGTTGATGCGTGGCCGTTCCACGGGCGAGCTCTTGGAGGACCTAAAGAAATCGTTTGTGCTGGGAGGCCATAAAGCTGCTGCTATAGCACGAGCTGCACAGAGAATTGATATCCTCCTAGTGTCCGAAACACCGCTAACCGAGGGCAGCCTAACAGGTCTGACCGAATTCCGAAGCGCACAGGCAGCTGTTGATGCCGCAGTGACGAAGGCTGGGAAAACTGGTATATATGGGGTCTTTCCTCGCGGCGCCTCAACGCTCCCTCGTGTCAAGTAGTGAACGTGCAAAACAGCCACCTGCCGTATGCGTTGACCGTGCCTGGCAGGTGGCTGTACTTTGCTTAGAATCCTGGATCGTCGAAGTCGTCGGCGGGCGCTTGGTCCATGGGAGCGGGTTCTTCCATGAGTGGATCATTTGCGGGTTCGCCCCCGCAGCCAGCAAACACTGTCCCCACTGCCGCTAGTGCGACGACTAATACAAGAATCCGCAATCTGCGTGTTATCTTCATCATCTCTCCCTCCTTGCCAACATGGTAACACCAAGTTGTAACCGGCCGATAAACGGACAGCAAAGAATCCGCAACGACTGCACCGTTAAGAATACCCGACACTCGCCGTGCGACGTGCAGGAGTTTGCCGCGCGTCCACGAATAGTTTAATGTTAAAACTCGCGCGTTTTATGCGTCTAGAGAAGGAGACAGCGTTGCTGCTCCCTGGATAAGGATGGTGTTCTAGTGTCTACTGTCAATGCTGTGTGGGGAGCTCGCAGCTCCAAAAGGCCTGTTGCGGAGGAGAGTGTTCTATGCGCTTCTATTCATCGCCGGATGAGAATGATCCGGTAAAACCGAAGAACGTGCGCCTCCGCCTATTCCTCGGCGGGTTCACGATTTCTTGTCTGCTAATTGTTATGGGTTTCTCGTGGCATGCCGGAGTCACGGTGTCTCGCCTTGACGAGGATTACGAAACCATGGTCATCAAAACGGCTTCCCTCGAAGAATCCTTCGGACAAGTCGAGGAGCTGCAGCAAGCCATGCATGAACTTCGATATCAAAAAAGTCTCTACGATGCCATGCTCGCGCCTGAGCAGAGGGCTCCCCAATTGAGAGTGGACGAAATCCAGCGACTAACACACCGACTCCCAGAGGGCATCTATGTGGATCGTATACATTGGGAATCTGGGCAGGTCTCCATTGTTCTTTATGCCGTTGACAGCG
>SLOG01000445.1 GCA_007132635.1 Limnochordia bacterium | reverse complement strand
GCCTACGTAAAATCCGTACGAGGCATGCTGGGAGACAGTCCGGTCAAAGTCTGTACAACCATAGGCTTTCCCCTGGGAGCCAATACGACGACGGTAAAAGTGATGGAAGTACGAGACGCGCTGGCGAATGGTGCGGAGGAATTTGACATGGTTTTGGCCGTAGGCCTCTTTAAAGACCAGGATTACGCTGGCGTCTATGAGGACATCTCCAGCGTTGTGCGTGCGGCGGCTGGCTGTGTCGTGAAGGTTATCTTGGAGACGGGGTTGCTTACGAAAGAGGAGATCGCCAGGGCCTGTCTCTTAACGAAAATGGCCGGGGCGCATTTTGTCAAAACAGCGACGGGCTTTAGCGGCGGCGGGGCCGCTGTTGAGGATATTGAGCTGATGCGTCGTATCGTAGGCAGTGAGTTTGGCGTGAAAGCCTCTGGTGGTATTCGAGATCGGGCTGCTGCCGAGGCTATGATCCATGCCGGAGCTAACCGGATCGGAACTAGCTCCGGGGTGGCGATTGTAAGTGGTTCTCAGGGAGGAAGTGATTACTAGCCATGGTTCGATTTCTTCTTTTTCTCGCATTTTTGGCGACGCTTGCACCCATGGCTCATTCCTCTGAAAGCCCCGTCGAGCCATTTGTCGACTATTCTCAAGCTCGGGCCGAGAAGACCTGGTTTTACTCGGACTTGAGTTATGAGGAATCAATCGCCGGTGTATTCGAGGTTTATTTCCCCGATGGGTTCGTTTTTGTCTACGATGATGACGGTGTCGAACGTCGTATTGTTTCAAAAGCACTCATTACGGCTCTGCATTCACCGGAGCGTGTCGAGTATGAATACGAACTCGCGCAGTTGTTCATGGTGTTTGACCAAGTGTTCCTCCCGCTTACAAGGCTGCTCGAACTAGAAGGCGACTGGTTGGGTGAGGAAGCTCTCGCGGGCAGAACAACCCAGCGGTTTGAAGCGTCAGAGGAACCGTCAGCCACGTACTGGTTTGATTCGGAGACAGGCATTCCTCTGCGGATCATAATGGAGGACGGTACCGACTTCTTGAGTACGACGAGCTATCAAGTGCATCCCGAAGACGAAGCCCTGCTCGCTTCCATCACCCTGGCTTTGTACTCGGCAGATTGGGAAGGCTTTTTGCGACTTGAGTACAAGGACGGTCATTGGTTTCCCCGCCAGATACGAGTGATTGATGACGCAGCAGAGATAGTACTTGAGTATGAGAATTGGACGGTGCTGGAGCAGGCAGTCGATTTCCGGACGCTAGAACGTCTGAGCACCTCCTTGGAGGAAGGTTATGCGGCCTATCAAGCGGAGGAATGGTCGCAGGCTATTTCATTTTTTCGAGAAGCGCTGCGTATTGACCCGTTTTACGAACCTGGTTATTTTTACCTGGCCTTCAGCTACGGATCCTTGGATAATTATCTCGGAGCTGTAGAAAACTACCAGCAGTGGCTGATGATCCGCCCCGAAAACCCGCTTGCCATGAACAATCTCGCGTTTACCTACATGCAGCAGGGTCTCTATCTGCATGATGCTTTGGCCCTGGCAGAACGAGCATTGGCCTTGGAGAGGCGGCCCGCCTATTTGGACACCGTTGGCTATGGACACTATCGGTTGGGCCGTTATGAAACAGCTTTGGATTATTTGTATGAAGCACTAGAAACTATAAATGTAGCTGCGCGTGGCGATGTCATCCATCACATCATACTTGTCTATGAGGCGCTGGGTGATAAAGAACAGGTGGATTACTACAAGGATCTGCGGTCAGCTGAGGAAGGATAGGGATACTGTGGCCGAGCATTACTTCACGCGAAAACCTGAATCAACCAGCCGAACGGCGGAATTGGCAGTTGAACTGCGGGGACATCGGTTGCGCTTCTTGACCGACGCAGGTGTCTTTTCCCGCCGCGACGTGGATGCAGGGACGCGTCTCCTGATCGATACTATGGAGCCTCAATCCGGCCAGCGAATTCTTGATCTAGGCTGCGGCTATGGTCCTGTCGGTCTGGCGGCGGCCGTGCTGGCCGGCCCCGATAGTTCGGTGCTGATGGTCGATGTCAATGAGCGGGCTGTACGATTGGCCGAAGAGAACGCGAAGCGCAATGGTGTCCACAATGTGTTGGCTATCGTGTCCGATGGGTTTGCGTCTGTGGCGGGTTCGTTTGATTGGATCCTCACCAACCCTCCAATCCGAGTTGGAAAGGCTGTGCTATACGCTTGGGTCGAAGCGAGCCCAGCCTACCTCCGGCCAGGGGGCACTATGCTGATGGTTATTCGTACCAAACAAGGTGCCAAGAGCATGGCAGACCAGTTTGCGCGGGTGTTTCCCGAGACAGATACCATCGCGAAACGCGAGGGGTACCGAGTGCTTTTGGGTCGCGCCAGGGCGAGTGCTGGGAGTGAGAGTGAGTGAATCCTCAACTCCTTGTCGATTTACGTGTTGTCCGCCAGAACATGCAGGTTTTGACAAAACTCTGCCAACAGCGATCGGGGCGCGTGTTTGGAGTGACGAAGGTGTTTGGGGGCTGTCCGGAGGTGGCCAGAGCGCTCCGAGCCAGCGGTGTTTCTGGGCTCGCAGACTCGCGCATAGTCAACTTGCAGCGTATGCAGAAAGCGGGGGTTCCAGGACCTTATATGCTCCTGCGCTCACCGGGTCTTTCCGAAGCGTCCCTGGCTGTTCAACTAGCTGACATCAGTCTCAACAGTGATCTCGACGCCCTGGAGGCTCTGTCTCGGGCCGCCGTTAAACTTCGCCGCCATCACGCTGTGGTTTTGATGGTTGACATGGGCGATGGACGCGAAGGCGTCCAACCGGCCGAACTTCCTCATCTGTATGAGAAAGCAGTTGGTCTGCCGCATCTGAAGATACGGGGCATCGGAGCGAATTTCGCGTGCTTCGCCGGTCAGATTCCCAGGCTTTCGCTGCTTGAGGCCCTAGTGGCTCTGCGCGACTCTTTGGGTGCCAAGGGGCTTTCGGTGTCTGCGGGAAGCAGCAGTGGGCTGCATCTTCTGCTAGATGGGCGATGGCCCGAGACCATTTCGGAGTGGCGGATTGGTGAAAGTGCTTTTTCCGGCAGGGATATTGTCACGAACACCCCTATCCCCGGCTGTCTTCAAGATGGTTGTCTTCTCTATGGCGAAGTGATCGAGTGCAAAGGTAATCGGCGGCTGTCTGTCGTGGCGCTGGGGAGACAGGAAATCGGAGCCGGAACCGTGGTGCCGTTGGACTCGCGGCAAGTCGTCCAAGGTGTGAGCAGTGATC
>SLOG01000067.1 GCA_007132635.1 Limnochordia bacterium | reverse complement strand
AGTTCATCTCCAACCCGATGGCCAAAGGCATCATTGGTAAGCTTCAGACCATTCACATCCAGCATCAGAAGCGTTAGGGGAAGGTTTCTAGAAACATCCAGCCGCTGCAGCTCTTCATCAAAGAAGCGACGGTTATAGAGCTCTGTGAGCCCATCATGGTAACTGAGAAAGGCGGCTTCCTGCTCCGCCTGTTTTCGCTCGGTGATGTCTCTTACGCAATCGACAATGAGTTTGACGTTCTCGTTTTGGTCTTTAAGCGGGATAACACGCAGATCGACCCACCTGCCGTCAGGCAGCTCTGCCTCGCCCTTAAACGGTTCTTTCGTCTGCAGAACCCCCGTGGCACGGCAATCTGGGCATATATCGTCAAGGCCCCGGTATGTCCTGTAACATTTGGTCTCCAACACCTGTTTGTCTTCTCCAACAGCGCCAAAGCCATTCCAGTTGCTGTACACGATATCCATAGCAGGCGTGTGGATAGAAATCAGGTCTGGTATAACGTCGAGCACGCTCTGAAAACGATCCTCGCTTTCACGCAGCGCGTTCTCCATGGTCTTGCGTCCAGTAATATCTCGTATTTGCTGGACTACTTTCACTACATGGCCATCGTCATCAAGGATTGGTTTGCTGCTGCAATCCAGAAACAACCCTATCTCTGGAACATATTTTTCCGAACACTCCAACCTCTTATTCTGCAGCGCGAGTCTTGTTACGCATTCTTCGCATTCGTGACTGCGTCCGATAAGCTCATAGCACTTCTTGCCAATAACTTCCTCTGGACGCCGCTCAAGCAACTGATATCCTGCTTCATTGTAGCGTTCAATGGTGTGATCGGGCCGCTGAACCGCCACCACATCCGGTATATCCTCCACAAACCCCAACACCAGGCTCTGCGAATCCCTCAAACTGGTTTCACTTCGGGCGCGATCGGTAATATCATGGGCACAGCAGACTACTGTATCCACATTCCCGTCCAAATCCAGCAGCGGCGTCTTTGTAATATCGAGCAGACGTTTTTCGCCTCGAGCGTTAGTGACCCACTCTTCCGTACGAAGGGTCTGCTTGTTGGTAAACACTACGTGATTCCCGTCGGACCACACCTTAGCTTCTGCTGAGTTTCTGGCGAGAAGCGGCTTATAGGCGAGCTCTTCCTTCGGCAATCCGACGAACTCGGCATGTGCTTCGTTTGCGAGTCCATAGGTCTCTGGGTCGGTCAAGCACCAGATCTGCGTCTCAACACAGCTCTGAAAAGCCTTTCCGTCTCCATCGATCAGCGGCTGTTTCAAGCAAATTACCTCCCCAAAAGACGGCTAGGGAAAACGACTTTGGCCAAGGCCATTGCCAACGGCAGGGGCGTTTACAACATGAGGCCGGTGCATGAGATCTGTGCCGGCACAGCCCTTGACTCACTTTCTATATCGGCATGCCGAATAGTAACCTTAAGCTAGATCTTGGCGGGAATCTCGAGGACCTAGTCTGACTGGGGAGCAGCATAGAACAGTCGCTGGTTATGTGTGTACACCATGTAATCCAGGGGGAACCTGCCTTGGAAGACGCGCGGCGGTGCTGCACCCTTAGGTACGAGCATGAGGTGCTGCGAGGGGCCTTGACTTGACTGATCCATAGGGAAATCGAAAAAATGGAGGTACTGCCCAATAAACGCTGGGTAGATCAGGCGAGTCAGAAGCAGGTGGGCAACGGGTCTGCGTCTGGACACACTCTTATAGGAAACCCTCTTCTCGGACGCCAAAGCCCGCTGCAGCTCCAGGGCGTTCAGGGGCACGCCATCGACCATGGGGATGAGATTGAACTGAGGATCCACTAGCAGCCATTTTTGCAGATCTCTTGAGTAGGCCTCTACCACCACATGACCTGCACCTGAGGTCCTTGTTTCCACATCGGCGGTCTTCAGCCCGAGTCTTCGGGCAGGAATACCCAAGGCCTTGAGCGCACCATCCAGCACAATGGCATACTCCACACACCGGAAACGATTGCCCTGCTTCGCCTCGGCAATGATAGTCAACGGGTCGCTGCTGCTCGGCTGGTTGTCACCGTCGTGCTGCCAAAGAGCATTTACCCAGGTACTCACGGCCAATATCCGATCGAGATCGGTGGAAGTTCCTGCGATCAACCCGTCTAAGTCGTGTACATCCCGCAGCCGTTCCAGATAGGGGTCATCGGGTGATGAGTAAACGATTTGGATTCCGTCTTCCTGTGTAACCGGACGCTGGTCAAAACCTAACGTGGCCACTGCGACGTCCCCTCTGTAGACAGCGAAACCAAGCAGTGTCAGGGCCGCAAGGCCCCCAAGGATGCTGACACTATAGAACAGAGCCCGCGGCAGACTGCCTGTCCTCCGCCAGAATAGCAGTAGAAAGGCAATAGCCATTCCTGCCACTAAAAAATCCAGATACTGCAGCGCGATCACTACCGATCCCCCTCCCGTGGCGGTCTATGACCATCGCAACCAACGACGCTTAGTGTTGTACGCTCTGTCTAGACCGCCCCTACGTCTTCAGTTCCTCGATCTCCTGCTTCAACCGTTCAACTTCCTTTTTGAGTGAACCAACCTGAGCCAAAGCCGCCAACGCAAAGACAAAAGCAACTGGAGCCAGAAGCCCGATAACCTCCAATTAGTCTCCTCCTCACTGGACATAAGGGGGATACCCCCTTAACAACCCCCATGTATAGGAAATCACAGTATAATTCCCTATACATCAAGGAAATCCTTTCATGATCGTGAACCATTATACTGTAGAAGCATCATTGGCCGTTAGCGAGCGGTCGCCAGCTGGTACGGACTGCTCGCGCCTCAGTACAGGACTGACAATGCGAAGGGAGGCGGCAGCGAAACCTGCGCTCGGCAGCATCGAGGGATAGGTTCCGCTCACCAACCAATGAAATCTACTGCTAAATTAGAGCAACAACTGACACAGCCTTCGCCACGGCTGATCCATGACATGTCCCAGCTCGACGGGGATCTGCTGATCCTGGGTGCCGGGGGCAAAATGGGACCGAGCTTGGCTGTGTTGGCCAAACGGGCCATCGCGGCAGCCGGCCTTGGCCATCGAGTGGTTGCGGTCTCTCGTTTTTCTGCAGACAAGACCCGCCGGTCGCTTGAGGAGCAGGGCGTGGAAACGATCGCCGCCGATCTGCTAACGCCGGAAGCGGTAAGCTGTCTGCCGGAGGTCCCGAATGTCATTTATATGGCGGGGCAGAAGTTTGGCACAGATGGTTCCGAAGCGATTACGTGGGCCCAGAATACCTGGGCACCTGGATT
>SLOG01000019.1 GCA_007132635.1 Limnochordia bacterium | reverse complement strand
TACGTACCTCTGCTCGTTCAACCTGATGCAGTTCAAACAGCCTTGGCAGGAGCCAAGGCTTTAGGTTTCTTTGGGCTGAATGTTACGGTGCCGCATAAGCAGGCTGTAATCCCTTTTATGGATCATCTTACGGCCGAGGCACAGGCAGTGGGTTCGGTGAATACGATTCGGTTTGAAAACGGGCGCATGTATGGGCATAGTACAGATGGCCCCGGTTTTCGAGCCGCCTTGGAACAGGAACTCATTACAGATATTGCTGACTGCAGTTTCTTGATTCTGGGTGCAGGAGGAGCGGCTCGAGCCATTGCTGCTGAACTCGGCCGGTGCGGAGCGCACATTACAATTGCCAATCGCACAGCAGGCAAGGCGAAAGACCTAGCGTATGAGTTTGCTCACAGCGAAGCCAGGGGCATGGGCCTAGACCCTCACGAGCTAAGCAGGGCGATGGCTGCGGTCGATGTTGTCGTAAACACAACGACCGTAGGAATGCATGCCTCTCGGGGGGAAAGCCCGATTCCTCGAGATCTACTTCGGCCTGATCTGCGGGTGGTCGACATCATCTACAATCCTCAAGAAACGCAGCTCCTCGTTGATGCAGCCTCTTTGGGCTGTCCCGTTCTAAATGGCATTGGCATGCTGGTTTGGCAGGCCGCGAAGTCCTGGGAGTTCTGGTGGGGCGTGTCCCCGCCCACAGAGGTTATGGAGGCAGCCGTCCGCAGTGCCTTGAGCAGCATGGAATAGGCTATGCCAACGGCAGTATGTGCGCACCTTTACTGGCCTGATAGACAAACACTCGTGGCGAAATGCCGCAGTTTTCCTTGTAATGGGTCTTGATCTGTGTTGTAAAAGCATCGGATGCGGACTCCTCCACAAGCGAGACGGTGCATCCGCCAAAGCCAGCGCCGGTCATACGCGACCCCAATGTACCAGGTATTGACCACGCCATATCTACCAACAGATCTAATTCGCGGCAGCTGACTTCGTAGTCATCCCGGAGGCTGATGTGTGATTGGTTCATGAGCTCTCCGAAGCTTGTGATATCCTCTCTCCTAAGGTGGTTGACAGCCTGGAGTACGCGAGCGTTTTCTGTCACTACGTGCCGGGCTCGTTTTGCTAGTTCATTCGGCAGGCTGTTGATAAGCGGGAGATGCTTGAGTTCAACGTCGCGCAGTGATTGAATGTCCGGCAGTGAGTCCCGGAGGAGGTCGACAGCATCGCTGCATTGGGCTCTGCGTTTATTGTATTCGGAGTCCACGAGACCGCGTTTCACCCCGCTGTCGACGACGATGACGCGAGTGCCCGAAAACGGTGCCGGCACAAGCTCGTAGTCTAAAGAGCGGCAGTCTAGAAAGAGAACATGGTCTTGTTTTCCCAACATGGAGACGAATTGGTCCATGATGCCGCACTGGACACCCACAAATTCGTTTTCCGCTGATTGGGCTAGTTTTACCAACGCAGTCGACGAAATTCGAATCCCATGCAGCGTCTTGACTAGAAGCGCTGCCGCTACCTCTAGGGCGGCTGATGACGATAAGCCAGCCCCCTGAGGGACTCGGCCTTGGAGAACAATATTCATCCCTTGGAGGCGGGTTGTCTTCTGATACATGACACATATGCCGCGTATATAATTGCTCCACGGTGTATCGGCTGAGGCCTCGATCGCGTCCAATGAAAAGACACTTGCTTCCTCAAAGTCCATCGAATAGAGATGAACCTGCCTGTCGCTGCGGAGGCTGCCTATGAGGATAATCTGGTCATTGATGGCCATTGGCAGTACGAAGCCATCGTTATAATCGGTATGCTCTCCGATCAAGTTGACGCGCCCAGGCGCAGCCGCTGCCACAGGCGGGCCGGACTGGGGGAACTTATCCTTAAACACGTCAATCATTGTCTGCACATTCATCGTTGTTCACCTCGCAGGCGTCGAGCTTGTTCTTCAGGGCTCATATCGGTGATGAAGGTTCCGGCTCCCGACTCTACTCCGGCCAGATACTTGAGTTTGTTTTCAGCTCGGTGGAAAGGGTAGAATTCGAAGTGAAAATGGTATTCTGGATAGTCGCCGTTAGTAGGGCGTTGGTGCAGTACCATAATATACGGGAGCACAAATCCGAAGAGTTCATCGTAGGCTGTGATTACTTGTTTCAACACCTGAGCCAGCTGCAGCTGCTCACTTTCATGAAGGTCTGCTAACGATCCTACATGGCGGTTCGCGTACAAATGCACCTCGTAAGGAAAGCGAGCGAAGAAAGGAACAAAGGCGGTAAAGCCGGAGTTTTGAGCAATAACTCGGCCCCCCGTTGTTTCCTCGGCTAGTATATCGCAGTAAAGGCACCTCTCGTGCTTGGTTTGGTGATCTTTCGCTGCCGCCAGTTCTTTTTCCAAAACCGGAGGAATGTACGAGAACCCGTAGATTTGGCCGTGAGGATGATGCAGCGTGACGCCTACAGCTTCACCGCGGTTCTCAAAAATGAACACGTAGTCTATGTCGTCACGCTGACCTAACTCCTGCCAGCGGTCGGTCCAAACCTGAATGAGGTTGCGCACGTGTTCCACTGGCTCGTCAGCCAGGGTGCGGTTATGGTGCGGGGAGTAGCAGACGACTTCACAAACCCCTTCCGCCGGTGCAACAGGGTAAAGCTCCGTACCAGGCACTTCTATGGCTGGTGCCGGCGTGCGGAGCGAGGGGAATTTGTTCTCGAACACCACAATCTCGTAGTCGTCCGCAGGGATCTCCGTGGGGAAGGCATCGGGTTTGGTCGGGCACAACGGACAGAACTCGGTAGGTGGTTTAAAGGTGCGGTCTTGGCGATGGGTTGCGACGATCACCCACTGCTGCAGCTGAGGATTCCAGCGGCGCTCAGACATAGGGGTTCCTCCTTCAGGGGCGTTAGTTTTTCTCAGACGTGTAGAAGATGATGTATCGCCCATCATCCTTTTTTTTGACAGTTTTCTTCATGATCTTGGGCCTCCTTTTCCGTGTTTGGCTTCCTGCGATCGGAAGCCGTTAGGGTGCGAACGATGCCAGTCCCAAGCGGTCTCGATGATGGCGGCAAGATCAGGGAATTTGGGCTTCCACCGCAGTTCCTCCTGGATCTTTTCCGAACTTGCTACAAGTATAGCAGGATCGCCCGGTCGCCGCTGGCCCGACAAAACCGGTACAGTCTGCTGCGTGACCTTTTCGGCGGCGTGAATGACTTCCCGTACGGAAAACCCACGACCGTTGCCCAGGTTGTAGGCTGTAGATGGCGCCCCTGCAGATAAGGCGTCAAGACTAAGAATGTGGGCATCACTGAGATCGTTGACATGGACGTAATCCCGAATGCATGTGCCATCCGGTGTCGGATAGTCTGTACCGAAAATCTCAATATGAGGACGCTGGCCTAACAGTGTCTGCAGCACTAAAGGGATAAGGTGAGACTCCGGCGTGTGATCTTCTCCAATGCCGCCGGCAGGATCAGCTCCTGCTGCGTTGAAGTAACGTAGAGCGATGTACCGCAGGCCGAAGGCCTCGCTGTGGCGCCTCAGAATTGTTTCCGCAAAAAGCTTAGACTCTCCATATGGGTTCTCTGGAGTCTTGGGGTGACATTCGGGTATGGGAATTTCTTTCGGTTCGCCATAGACCGCTGCCGTGGACGAGAAGACTAGCCGATCTACGCTGTGGTTTCGCATGGTGTCGAGCAGAGTGAAGAGGCACCCCACGTTGTTCTTGAAATATATGTCGGGTCGTTTGACGGATTCCCCCACGAGGCTGTGGGCGGCGAAATGGACGACTGCATTCACGGAGAAATCACGGAATACAGTGTCCAAGAGCGAGGCATCACCGAGGTCTCCTTCCACCAGGGGTGAATTGGGGACAGCTTGTCGGTGGCCCTTCTCAAGGCTGTCCAAAACGACAACCTCCTGCCCTCGGCTCTCCAAGGCTCGCACGGTATGACTGCCAATATAACCGGCACCGCCGGTAACAAGAATGGACATAAGCATCCTCCTTCCCCTAGCTTTTTCTACATGACGCAGCGGCGTTCCTCTTGTGAATGCTGTCTGGACCCCGGCGTATTGGAAATCCGGGATAATTTTTGATTTGAGGAGATTGTTTGGTATGGCAAAAACTCGTATTGCAGTGATTTTTGGCGGGCGCTCCGGTGAGCATGAGGTATCACTCATGTCCGCTGAGTCGGTCATGGCAGCACTCGATCCGGAGCGTTACGAGGTGATACCGGTTGGCATCACTCGTCTAGGGCAGTGGGTCTTGGTAAGCGATGCCTTGGCATTGGCCCGGGCGGGACGCCTCCCCGAATATCTGTCCAATGGAGCTCCCGTTGGGGGCTCGGTGGAACTCATCCCCGACCCGACAACGCGTCAAGGTATCGATGTGGCGTTCCCTGTCCTGCACGGGACCTTTGGTGAAGATGGCACGGTGCAGGGACTCTTGGAGTTGGCAGGAATCCCCTATGTTGGCGCGGGAGTGGGAAGCTCGGCCGTATCTATGGACAAGGCGTTTATGCGAGTCTTGTTTGCTCATGCCGGACTGCCGATGGCTGCATGGATGGCTGTGGAGCGGTGGCGCTGGGAGATTTATCCAGAGAGTGTGATTCAAGAGATCGAGGGAGCGCTGGCGTATCCGTGCTTCGTCAAACCAGCTAATTTGGGTTCCAGTGTTGGTGTGTCCAAAGCCCGCAATCGTGACGAATTGGCGGCCGCGCTGACAAGCGCTGCTGACTACGACCGTAAGTTAGTCATTGAGGAAGCAGTGGACAGACCTCGGGAAATCGAGTGCAGCGTATTGGGAAACCATGAGCTGCGGGCATCAGTTCCAGGCGAGATCATCCCTGACGGCGAATTCTACGACTACGCGGCCAAGTACGAGACTGGCCGCTCGCAGCTTCTGATACCTGCTCCGCTTGACGAAGAGCAGCGCATTGCCGTGCAAGACTATGCGCTGCGGGCTTTCCGGGCTGTAGACTGTGCCGGCATGGCGCGGGTCGACTTTTTCTTGGACAGCGATGAGCGGTTGCTGATCAACGAGATTAACACCATTCCTGGGTTTACGGCCATTAGTATGTATCCGAAGCTCTGGGAAGCATCAGGCTTGCCGTTTGCGGATCTTGTTGACACGCTAGTGCAGCTAGCCTTAGAACGGCATGCTGATCGAGGCCGGTCCCGAACAGAACTTTGATTAGAGACTTGGGTGATGGGAGGCGGAGCCTTTGGTGATTCGCGAGCTTGGGAAGTACTATGCGGATGAACTGGTGTTTCAAGGTCTCTCCGCAGCTATCGCCGAGAAAGACCACATTGGATTAGTTGGCGCTAACGGCATTGGCAAGACTACGCTGCTTCGTATCCTGGCAGGGCGCGAGTCCTACGACGAGGGTGTCCTAGAGCAGCCAAAGGCGCAAAAAATAGGGTTCCTTGAACAGGTTGTGCTCGACGAGACGAGCACCTTAGCGGAGTACCTTGAACGAGCGTTCACACCTCTGCTGAAAACAGCAGAGCAGCTGCAACGAGCCGAGCGCGAGCTCAGCGACAAGGATGTTATTGCTGACGCAGAGCGCCTCGACCAGGCTATGCAGAACTATGCAGCTCTGCAGCAGCGGTTTGAGACGATGGGCGGCTATGACTATCGAGCACGACTGCGGAATACGTGTTTTGGATTGGGATTTGCCGAGGATGAATTGAACAAGCCTGTCCGCATTTTAAGCGGAGGCCAGAAGATTCGGGCGCAGTTGGCTAGGGTGTTATTGGAGGAACCAGATTTACTGCTTCTCGACGAACCCACCAATCATCTGGATGTGGATGCCATCGAATGGTTGGAGAGCTATCTCCAGAGTTATCCTCGGGCTTTCGTCGTGGTCTCTCACGACCGGTTTTTCCTGGATAAAGCAGTTTTTCGGATTTGGGAACTGCGGGATCGACGGTTCTTTCAGTACCGAGGAAACTATTCGTCCTACGCTGTACAGCGACGTGAGCGCGATGCACAGATGGAAGAGGACGCGCAGCGGCAACAGGAGGAAATAGCTAAGATCGAGGGGTTTATCCGAAAGTTTGGTGCCGGAACGAGAGCCCGGCAGGCCAAAAGCTTGGCCAAACGGCTTGAGAAAATTGAACGCGTTGATGCGCCGTCAGATACTCCGGCCATTGGCTTCTCGTTTCGGCCGCGGCGCCAATCGGGCTATCGAGTTGCTGAGCTCACAGAGGTGTCGAAGTCCTTTGATGAGCCGGTTCTTAAGAAGGTGAGCGCAGAGGTTGTGCGGGGCGACCGCATTGCCTTAGTGGGGCCTAACGGCAGCGGGAAAACGACCCTGCTCAGAATTCTTGCCGACCAGCTGTCGTATGAAGGGCGGATTCGGCTTGGTGTCGGTGTTCATCGGGGTTATTTTTCTCAGGAAATACGGTTTACGGAGAGTCACTCGGTTCTGGAAGAGCTCTATGAGACGCACCGCATGGAGTTAGGGCAGCTGCGGTCTGTCTTGGCTCGTTTTCAGTTTCGCGGGGAGGATGTCTTCAAACCGACAAACATTTTGAGCGGCGGGGAGAGTAACCGTCTGGCTTTGGCCCAACTCCTTCTTCAGCGGCCAAACTTCCTTTTGTTGGATGAACCGACGAACCATCTGGACATTTATGCGCGGGAAGCTTTGGAGGACGCGCTGCGCGAGTTTGGCGGCACTTTGATTTTCGTGAGTCATGACCGCTACTTCATCGATGCTCTGGCGAGTAAACTGTGGGTTCTGGATGACGGTTGTCTGGAGGTGTTTTCCGGCAAGTACAGCGAGTACCGGAGTCTTCAGCAGGAAAGGAAACAAGATGAAAAGGAGAAACGCAGAAATCGCCAGACGCCGGTTGTGCGGCGGGCTTCATCGAACGCGCAAGCCAAGCAAGAACAGATGCGGGATTCTTTAGAGGAAGACATTTTGGCACTCGAACAAGAAAAAGACAGGATGGAGGTCCTGCTTGGGGACACGGAGGTGTATCAGGACCCGGAAAAAAGCCGCGAGTTGGTGCGGGACTATGAGCGAGTGCAGAGACAGTTGTCGGAGTACTATGAGCAGTGGGAAGAACTAGTGGAATAGAGGTGATGGGGCATGGCGTCGGAATCCGAGCGGGGTCTCGAGATGCAGGGTGTGGACGATCTCCCTGTGCAGGTGCCGGTGGAGCTTTTCGCGCAGCAGCACCGCTTGGGAGTGGATGCGGTGCTTCTTTGGATAAACCTTCTCTTTTTCGCGCAGCAGAGAAAGCGGTTGACACTCCGGACGGCTGCAGAACAGATGGGCATTTCCATGCAGCGGGTGGAACAGGCTTTTGTCAAATTGGCAGAACACGGCTGGGTTAACGACTCGGGATATACTATCCGGCTGGCCGTATCTGCCGCAGAAGCAGCTGAGCCCATCCCCACGGGCGATTCGTTGATGCTGGATGAAGAACAGGCCGGGTTTGAGTGGCTAGTTAATTTCTGGACTCACAAAGTGGCAGCTCCGTCGGCGGAGGATATGCAGAGGCTCTATATTTGGACTGACGAGCGCGGCATGTCTCACGAGGTTGTGGCTGCTGCCATCGAGGAGATGTGCAGTTCGGTTGATCGGCCGAACATTGGATACCTAGAAGGAATTCTGCGAAACTGGCTTCAAGAAGGCGTTACGAGTTATGCGGATCTGACAAGCAAACCCTATCTGTCTAAGGTGCTGCCGCAAACGCGGCGGGAAGGGGTGCATCCAGAAGCCGAGCGAAAGTGGAAGGAGTTTTTCCCCGATGAATTCCATCACCAACCTAGTTCCTAGAGATTCCGGTGCTGAGCAGAGGATCTTGGGGATTCTGATCAAATATCCGGAAAAAGTTGATCAAGTGATCGATAGGCTGAGACCGGAGCACTTTTATGACTCTGTGCACCGCCATGTGTATTCGACGATTGTTGATCTATACAATGCCGGGGGACGCATCTCGTATACGCAGATCTATAATCGGCTGCGGCGCAGCAGCACCATAGAGTCTCCTGCTCAGATGCTGATCGGTCTGACGGAATCCTTTGCAGCTGTCAGCGAATTAGAACCCTCCATCGCTGCATTGCGGAACAAAGAAGCGTCCCGGCGCCTGCTGCGGGCAGTTGAGGAGATCCGCAGCTTGGCCGTCGATGAAGGCGATCAGGACCTAAGCTCCATTCAGGCCAAGGCTCAAGAGCTTATTTTCGCTGCGACCCAAAACACTCTCCAAGGCGAAGATGAAACCAAGTCGCTGCTGGATGTGTTGAATAAGTGCTACATCAACTTGGTGGAACGGAGGCAGGGAATATCTGACGCGTATGGTCTGTCTGTCCGTTTTCCGTCTATTGATGCAATGACCACAGGACTGAAGCGGAAGGATCTGATCATTCTTGCTGCCCGTCCCAGTATGGGGAAGACGGCATTGGCGATGAACATGGTGGTCAATGTGGCGAAGCGGCACATTCCCGTGTTGGTGATGAGTCTAGAAATGGATGACGAACAGATTGGTGACAGAATCGTGCTTAGCGAACTCTTCCGTTACAAAGAAGAAGGAGCCTTTGAGATCACCTCCAGTGAGTATCAGACGCGGCTCAGTGATGAGCAGTTTTCCAAAGCGCAGCGAGTGTTTAACGAACTGTACCGACTCCCCATCCAGATCATCGACAAACGCGGTCTTTCTGTTGCTGAGATGCGCGCCAAGGCTCGCAAGGTAAAGACTGCTAGCCCGAACTTGGGCTTGATAGTCATCGACTATCTGCAGCTTATCAAACCAACAGTTCAGGGCCAGAGGAGTTGGTCGCTTTTGGTGGGCGAGATGGTGCGTGAGCTGCGGGATTTGGCGGGCGAGTTGGATGTTCCTATTGTGCTTTTGTCACAGCTAAACCGCGGTGTGGAAAGCCGGGAAAACAAACGTCCGATGATGTCGGACCTACGGGACTCAGGAAACATTGAGGAATTTGCCGACGCTGTGGTATTCTTATATCGTGATGACTATTACCATCCTGAGGAAGCTGTGCAGAATGGTACCGAAGGACAGGTCGAGATCATCTTCGCGAAACAGCGGAAAGGGCCAACGGGTACCGTGAGACTGCGTTTTGTGAAGGAATACACGCGCTTTATTGATGAATTCAACAATGGAGAGGTTCGCTGATGGCTTCGTTTGAAGATTCGGAACGAGTCAAGCTTCGTTTTATCGAGACTTGTGAGAGGCTGCTGACGAGCGGCCAGCTGCAAGAAGATGATTTTGAACAAATACTCGAAATCTTGGAGGCTATCGATGACTATACCGAGGAGGAGCTGTATCAGAAACTGCGGCGGCTTACCCACGGGGCAATCGATCGCTTTCCCTGGGATGCGTTGTGATGAGCAGTTCGTGGGGGGGATCAAGTGAGCAGAAACATGGCTGCTCTCCCGAGCAGTGTGCAGCAGGTGATTAGAGACTATCAATTTCGGTTTAAGAAACGGTTTGGCCAGAACTTCCTGGGCGACCGAAATATCCTGAATAGGATTGCAGAGAGTGCCGATTTAAAAAATATCGAGTATGTTCTGGAAATCGGGACAGGACTGGGCACGTTGACTGTAGAATTGGCAAAAAAGAGTTGTCATGTTGTCACAATCGAGGTAGACTATGACTTGGTGGAGATTTTACAGGATATACTGCGCCAAGACAATATCACTGTGGTATCGGGTGATGCTTTGGAATTGGATTGGCGTGCCCTGCTGCTTGCAGCGGGTTGGCGCGGCGAAACTGTCACGTTTGCAGGCAATCTCCCTTATTACCTAACGACACCCCTTATTATGCGAGCCCTCGAAGGCGATGTTCGGTTTCGGCAGCTAGTGGTCATGGTACAGAAAGAAGTTGCGCAGCGAATTGCCGCTGAGCCGGGGTCCAAAGATTACGGAATTCTATCCCTGGCCGTTAGGTACCATGCAGACATTACTACGGTCATGCAGGTTTCGCGCCGAGCGTTTGTACCATCCCCCGATGTCGACTCGACGGTCATCCGTTTGGATACAGTAGAGCCGCCGGTTTCTGCTCCGCGAGAACCCATGTTTTTCGTGATTCGCGCTGCCTTTGGTCAGCGGCGCAAAACCTTGCGTAACTGCCTCAAACCTTTGGCCCGTTCTTGGGGAATCTCAGATACCGCGCTGGACAGTGTGTTGGCCGAGAGTCCCTTTGATTCCAGAGCACGAGGGGAGACGCTTTCGCTACAGGACTTTAGCGACCTGACTGAAAAGCTACTGATCCAGAAGCCGTCCTAGACCCCATACCTGAAGGCAGGGGCATCTCGCGGCGTTTGGTGAACCGAAAGAGAAGGTGAGATGATGAAATTCGTCAGTCCAACGCGCGGCCCCTTGTCGTTGGAGGATGTCTTTGCCGATATTCTGCAGTTTGCTTCCCGGAATCCTGATGACGATTATTCGCTTATCGTCGGCACGGACTCGCAGTTAAAAGAAAACCGGGGAGAAATCTGCTTCGTTACCGCGCTCATCGTGCACAGAAAGGGCAAGGGAGGGCGCTTTTTCTATCTGCGAGAGATCGAACCTATGACCCGCAGTCTGCGACAGCGCATTTTCTATGAGACATCGCGGAGTCTGATGCTGGCCTCGCAGATTACCGATCTATTGGTAGAAAGCAAACATGACTTCAATATCGAGATTCACCTAGACGTCGGAAACAATGGGGCAACGAAGGACATGATCAAAGAAGTGGTGGGCATGGTTGTCGGTTCAGGCTTTGATGCAAGGATCAAACCGGATTCCTATGGTGCTTCCAGTGTGGCGGACAAGTTCACAAAATGACGTCGCGCCCATCAGGCGGACATTTTTCTTTCCCTATGCAAAAAAAATGCGAAAGGTGCCTTGACAGGAACCGGGTGTTGCTGTTAAAATATATGTTTGCTTGACAAGAATCCTTCCCTGTAGTATACTTGGGCTATCATGGGGATAAGGATGGTGAACCTCGATGGCGGTTAAGGCAAATGTGCTGGATCAGATCAAATCTGATCTGGATGCTTGCATCGGTAAGCGCATAAAACTCCGAGCTAATCGCGGTCGCAAAAAGATAGTAGAGGCCGAAGGTGTTTTGGAGGAGACGTATCCGAAGGTATTTGTTATCAAACTTGATGCGTCAAACTCAGTTCGACGCCTATCTTACACCTATTCGGATATTCTTACGGAAACTGTGGAGCTGACGGTGGACGACAATCGGATTGGATTGGATAACATTTGAGAGACAAATGGTTTCATACTTTTCCTACTGAGAGTGAGGTGCCGCTTCGGCGGCACCTTTTTCGTCGTGGTATAGGAAATTTTGTCGGAGGCCTTCTAGTGCTTGAGCAGAAGGAGTTTGCCGTTGGATGCGGAACATCTAAGTGGAAAGAGGGGCTTACTGCTGCGAGGTGACATGCATGATGCGTGAGATTCTACTGCATGCGCATGGAAAGATCAACCTAACCCTCGATGTACTCTATCGACGGCCTGACGGATACCATGCGATCCGCAGCATAATGCAGTCTGTTGGTTTGGCAGACCAGGTGTGCATCGGCCGACGATCGATCGAGGGTGTGCGGGTACACTGCACTCCTTCCTTAGGCCCCCCGGAGGAAAACCTTGCTTGGAAAGCGGCTGCAGCCTTCGGGGCTGCAGCGGGTATCTCAGTCGGGGTCGACATCGTGGTTGAGAAACAGATTCCTGCTGCTGCGGGATTGGCGGGTGGGAGTGCCGACGCGGCAGCTGTACTCTATGCTCTTCAGTTGCTCTATCCGGGGCGGCTTCTCGAGGCCGAACTGCGAGCTGTGGCCCTCTCTGTCGGGGCGGATGTACCTTTCTGTATGCAGGGCGGAACCATCCTGGCTGAAGGAATTGGGGAGCAGCTCACGCCGCTGCCTTATCAAGGGGATTGGAAGGTGGTAATCGTCAAACCACCGGAATCTGTGGCCACAAAAACAGTGTACGAAAATCTTGATAGAGCTTGGTTTGGCGATAGGTATACCGGGCGGTTCCTAGCTGCCGCGAGGCAGAAGGGGAGTCTGTGCTGTCTTGGAAACATAATGGAAAGCTATACAGCTTCTGTCATACCCAGTGTCAATGTGTGGAAGCGGCGTTTGGCAGAAACAGGAGCGTGTATTGCCCAGATGTCGGGCAGCGGCCCGTCAGTATTCGGGCTTTTCCGCGCTGAAAAAGACGCGTTGGCGTTTCTGTCCAAGTATTCGCAGGAAGTCGATTGTTTCATGACCGCGTTTTCAGAACGAGGCATTTCGGAGGTTGAGTGAGGAGTTGGCGGTTTGTATGATAGTAGACGCTGTCGTATTGGCTGGAGCAGCAAACACGGGAAAACTGCGCGGGATCAGCGACTGCACGAATGAGGCACTCATTCCTATCCATGGTCGTCCGATGGTTCAATATGTTGTCGAGGCTCTTAATGGGGCAGCTAAGGTCGGCCGTATAGTAGTTGTCGGGCCTGACGAACTGCGGGCGGCGCTGCAGGGTACAGGCGCAGTGCTGGTGCCGTCAACCAATTCCATAACGGATAACGTCAAGCGAGGACTAGAAGAGCTTGACTCAGAACGGATGGCGCTCTTAGTGACGAGTGACATACCCTTAGTCACATCGGAAGCCGTGGAAGACTTTATTAACAGGTGCAGTGAGTTACCGGGCGACTTGTTCTACCCGATCGTGTCGAAAGAGGTAAATGATGTAAATTATCCGGGTACTGCTAGGACATACTTTCGCCTGCGGGAAGGTACGTTTACAGGCGGGAATCTTTTTCTGGCTCTTCCGCGCGTAGTACTGGAATGCCAGCCCATGCTTGAGCGAGTGTTTGCCATGCGTAAGAAACCATGGCAGCTGAGTCGCTTGCTGGGTTTTTCCTTCATCCTGAAGTTCCTCCTGCGTCGACTCGCTATTCACGAAATCGAGGAACGTGTTCGCGATATATTTTCGATAAAAGGAGTGGCTGTCATAACACCGTATCCAGAGATTGGTATTGATGTGGACAAACCGAGCGATCTGGAGTTGGTAACCTCGGCTCTAAAACGTTGATCTCGCGGGTTTTATTTGCTATACTTGTTGAGGCTAGCATAGACTCCTCTAATAGATTGGTGACTGCTAGTTGTATCTTCTTAGAATGAATTCTCGTCCCTGTGACGAGTTTTTTTGTGGAAACTGCCGCTGCCGCAAATGAGGTGCCTCATGGAGCGAGAACACGACAACGGCCTGAGCAGCGAAAGAAAGGTGATAGCAGAACTCAAGCGCCGCGGAGTTCCTTTCAGGCACCGCGCCAGAATTGATCGCTACGAAATTGATGTTTTGGTCGGAAGGCACATTGTCATCGAAGTCGATGGCTATGTGCATCTCACGCGAGACAGTGTTTCCCGAGACCGACGCAAAGATGCATATCTGCGAACGCAAGGCTTCACGGTTCTGCGCATTACTGGAAGCGAAGTAAAAAACCGCGGCATACTGCGGGATTTCGGACGGAAAGTACAGGCCCTTTGGAGACGCGAGCAGACGCTGAATCAACCTGTGCAGACGACGGCACTGACCCAGACTCTCGACGAGGATGAAATGCAGCGCATTCGCCAGAGAGTTGTGCAACGCGAAGAGACGGAGAAGGAAAAAGCGCGCCTGGAGCAAGAGCGGAAAAAGAACCGCAAAGAAGCTCAATCAGAGGCGGATGCTGAGCACGAGCTTTTCGAGCAGTGGCTGAATAGAGAATTCCCTTCAGATAAAGGTCGACGCTGAGATGAAATGGGGGACACAAATGGAGAACGAGGCTGCCATCGTATTGGCGGCAGGTCAAGGGACTCGAATGAAATCAAAGACAGCGAAGGTGCTGCATCCTATCGCCGGCCAGCCCATGGTTGCACACGTAGTAAACAGTGTGCGCGGAGCGGGTCTTGGTCGTGTCTACGTAGTTGTCGGCCACCAAGGGGAAAGCGTTCGCCAGGTGGTAAACGCTTCCGAGTGCGTCACGCAGAGTCAGCAGTTGGGTACTGGTCATGCCGTGGATCAATGCCGTTCCCACCTAGAGGGTTTTTCCGGTCCTGTTTTGGTTACGTACGGAGACACACCTCTGTTTCGTCCCGAGACTTTCCGGAAAGTGCTGGATTTCCATCGTGACCAGCAGGCTGTCGCTGTCGTTATCACTGCCGAGGTAACGGACCCAACCGGTTATGGGCGGATCATGCGCCAAGGAGCAAAGGTCCAGCGAATTATCGAACACAAGGATGCGTCCGAGGCCGAACTCGCCATTCGCGAGATCAACACCGGCACATACTGTTTTGACAGCGAGCTGCTGTTTCGTTACTTAACCGCTGTCACACCCGATAATGCCCAGGGCGAATACTACCTCCCTGATGTGCTGCCGCTGATGGTGGCTGATGGCTATCCCGTTTTGCCATTTCTGTTGAGTGATGCGTCGGAGGCGGCGGGAATCAACGATCGCGTGCAGCTGGCGGACGCAGAAGCGGTTATGCAGCGCCGAACTGCCGAACACTGGATGCGGGAGGGTGTCACTATAGTCGATCCGTCGTCCGTTTACATTGAGGCGGACTGCCGTATCGGCATGGATACAGTGATTCAGCCAGGGACCTGCATTTACGCAGGCACGGAAATCGGTACGGACTGTAGTATTGGTCCGCATGCTGTTTTGGAGGGAGCCTGTGTTGGAAACCGGTGCAGCATCGGCCCCTTTGCCTATCTCCGCCCAGGTACGCGTGTGGGATCAGACTGCCGTATCGGTGACTTTGTTGAACTAAAGAATTCTGTTGTGGGTGTAAACACAAAGATCCCTCATCACAGTTATATCGGCGATGCGGATATCGGTTCGGGCGTTAATATCGGGTGCGGGACTATTACCTGCAATTATGATGGGCAGACAAAGCACCGCACAGTAATCGAAGACGATGTCTTTGTCGGAAGCAATACGAGTTTGGTGGCCCCGATACGTTTGGGCCGGCGAGCTTACGTGGGAGCTGGATCGACACTGACTGATGATGTGCCGGCAGCAGCCTTAGCATTGGGCAGGGCACGCCAAGTGAACAAGAAACAATGGGTAGAGAAACACGGTAAGTGATCCCACTAAGAAGCGGTTTGACTCTGATTTACCAACAGTGGTATAATGTATCAGCGATCGTCTAAGGGAGGAGTATGATGTATGGCAAGCTATAAACTAGCAGCCGATTTGCGGGGCGAGGTCGGGAGTTCGGCCGCCACTCGACTGCGGCGAGCAGGACACATTCCTGCGGTCATTTACAGTCCAGAGAGGCCACCTGTTACTCTGCAGGTCAACAGTTTGGCATTGGATAAGGCGATTCAGTCTACGTCAAGCCTTATCGACTTGGAGGTTGAGGGGCAGAAACGGCCGGTACTGGTGAAGGAAGTCCAACGGCATCCAGTGAAGCAGAATGTGCTTCATGTAGACTTCTATGAGGTCTCCATGGATCGCGAGATTGAGACTACGGTAAGCATCACCCTTGTGGGTGAGGATGAGCGTGCTGATGATGAAGGGGTCATCAACCAAGTCATGCGTGAGCTCACCGTAGCTTGTCTTCCTATGGCCATTCCGGAGGTCTATGAAGTTGATATCTCCGAATTGGGTATCGGTGACAGTATCTATGTTGAACAGCTCCCGGCTCTGGAGGGTGTGCGAATCATCGAGGATCCGGATGAACTGATTGTATCCATTACGCTGCCAACGATCGAAGAAGAGCCCGAGGAAGAGGAAGACGAGCTTCTGGAAGGCGAAGAAGATATGGATGCAGAAGGCGCCGATGACGAAGAAGCTTCCGATGATGACGAAGAGTAGTGAGGCCGCATAGGAGTGCTGACAAGAATGCACAGTGCTGCTGTGCGTTCTTGTTGTTGCTTCATTAAGGAGTTTATCGAGTGAAAGTAGTTGTTGGGCTGGGAAATCCCGGCGTTCAGTACCAGAACACCCGGCATAACGCGGGATTCTGGGTGATTGACGCGCTGAGCCGAAGGTGGTCTATCCCGACCACGCAGTGCCGACACCGAGCAAAGTTGGGTGTCGGCTTGATCCGCGGTACCAAGGCCGTGTTAGTCAAACCGCAGACGTTCATGAATCGTAGTGGGGAAGCGGTTAGGGCTGTGTTGGGTTACTATAAGGTTGAACTGGATGACTTTCTCGTTGTGGTTGATGATCTGGCTCTTGAGCCGGGGAGAATACGGCTGCGCGGGCGAGGCAGCTCTGGTGGACATAATGGCTTAGCGGACATTATCCGCTGTGTTGGCAGTTCTGCGTTTCCTCGGCTTCGCATCGGAATTGGTTCAAGTCCGCCGCACGTACCGGCGGCCGATTTTGTCTTGGCAGCTTTGGATGCCGAGTCGCGGGTGTCACTGTGCCAGGCAGTTTCTGTAAGTGCGGAGGCTGTAGAATCTTGGTTAGCAACAGGATTGGCAGCGACTATGAGCGAATTTAACCGCGTAAATGAACAACCCTCGTCGGGGGCTTGATGGACAGGCCCTTTTCGGCGCGGGCTGGGAGGGGAAGCCGCGTTGGCATTACATGGACTAGTAGAGCTAGTAAAACAGTCAAGAGAGATACAAAATGTCGATGAAAGGCTGCGTTCCGGAGCAAACCTAGCGCTGACTGGTCTAACCGGAACCCAGAAAAGTCTCATATTAGCGTCCCTTAACCAGTCTGCCCGAGTAACGTTGGTGATTTCCCACACGCATCAGCAGGCTGAGCGGCTGGCTTTGGATTTCAACACGCTGTTACCCAAGCTGTCGACTGCCGTGTTTTCACCCCATGAGCTGCTGCCTCACGAAGAAGCAGAGGAGAGCTGGGATCTGCGGAAGAGTCGTTTGGAGGCCTTTTCGGCTCTGAGCGAGAAGGACAGCTTTGTTTTTACGTCCGTACAGGCGCTGCAGGAAGCTGTACCGGATTTGCAGGGTTGGTATGACAGTTCTATCCATCTTGATCACAACTCGACCGTGGACGTGCAGCGATTAAGTGAGCAGCTTGCCTTTATCGGCTACGAACGGACGCCGAAAGTCGAGGGGTTTGGTGAGTTCAGCGTACGCGGAGGTATCATTGATGTGTTCCCCTTCACTAACTCCGATCCGATAAGGATCGAGCTTTTTGACGATGAAGTGGATTCCATTCGCACATTTGCTCCCGACGATCAGCGATCTACGGAAAATCTGTCTTCGGTAACAATATTTCCGGCGCGTGAGCTGTTGCTTAACGGTTTGAGCTACGAGGCCATAACGGATAAGCTGTGGAACGATGCTGTTCGGCAGGCGGAGCGGTTAGAGGGTATGGACCGCGCCCAGGAGGCCGACGCCCTTTTGGCGCGAGTGTCGCGGCATCTTGAGCTACTGCAGGAAAGGCTGTACTTCCCGGGTGTGAAGCAGTACTACCCTTATCTCACAGGACGGCGAAGTCTGCTTCAGTCGCTCCCTGAATCGACTCTAGTTGTTTTCGATGAGCCAGCCCGAGCCAAGGACAGCGCCAAGGCAAACTTGCAGGACATCAGCGAAACAACGGCGGCCTCTCTCGAGCGAGGCAAGGTTCTCAGCAGTCTCCAGAAAGTCTTTTTTGACTTTAGCGAGTTAACGGAGCACATTCGCGGAAAGCAGCTGCTGACACTTTCGTCCCTTGACAAGCGAGTGACTGGCTTGGACCAGCTGCAGTCGTTAACCGTTGGTCTGCAGGCTGTCGAACATTTTCATGGAAGCTTGAATGATTTAAGCAAACGTCTGATCGGGTGGAGAAAGGATCACTATCGAGTACTGTTGGTGACGGCCACTCGAGAGCGGGGTAGAGCGCTAGTCGATCATCTGCGCGAAAACGATATCCCTGCGAATTTCGTCGAGGATGTTACGGACCAGCTTAAGGCCGGTAACATAGTCGTCACCGCGGGCGGGATTGATACGGGCTTTGTGTTCCCGGCGTTTAAGCTGGCTGTGTGTACAGAGCTCGAAATCTATGGCAAGCGCAAGCCAAGGTCCCGGGTGCGAATTGAGGAAAACCTTAGAGTAGCTGAGTCTGAGCTGAAACAGCGCGATTATGTGGTGCACGTCAACCATGGAATCGGCCAGTATTTGGGCGTAGAGACGCTTGAAGTCGCGGGGATCCACAAGGATTACTTAGTGGTCCAATATGCAGGACAAGATAAGCTGTATGTACCGACAGACCAGATTCATCTGCTTCAGCGTTATATCGGTCTTCAGGACGGATCGCCCCGGCTTTCGAAGCTGGGTGGCGGGGAATGGAGCCGCGTCAAAAAACGGGTGAAAGAGTCCGTACAGGAGCTGGCGGAGGGGCTTCTCAAGCTGTATGCAGAACGAGAAGCCATGAAGGGTTATGGTTTTCCCGAGGATACGCCGTGGCAGCAGGAATTTGAGGAGGCGTTTCCCTATGAGGAGACCCCCGATCAGCAGAGAGCCATCGATGAAGTAAAAGGTGATATGGAACGTCCCAGGCCAATGGACCGGCTTCTCTGCGGTGATGTCGGATACGGCAAGACCGAGGTGGCGGTGCGAGCGGCATTTAAAGCGGTGAATGACGGCAAACAAGCGGTTGTTCTTGTTCCGACAACAATTCTGGCGCAGCAGCACCATCGTACCTTCGTTGACCGGTTTGAGCAATTTCCTATCCGCATCGGTGTGATGAGCCGCTTTCAGAGCACTAGAGAGCAGAAACGAGTACTGGAAGGCCTGAGGCAAGGAACCATTGATGTGGTGATTGGCACTCACCGAATGTTGTCCAAGGACATCAAATTTCACGATCTCGGATTGGTGGTTGTCGATGAGGAGCAGCGCTTTGGTGTTGTACAAAAAGAGCGCTTGAAAGAAATCGCCAAGAATGTTGACGTTCTGACTCTATCGGCGACGCCCATTCCCAGAACGCTGCACATGGCTATGGTCGGCGTCCGAGACATGAGTCTCATTGAGACGCCGCCGGAAGACCGTTTTCCTATCCGCACGTATGTTATGGAGTATGATGACCAAGTCGTTAGTCAGGCAATAACCCGCGAACTATCGCGTCAAGGGCAGGTCTATTGCGTGTACAATCGAATACGGGGTATCGAACGAGTGTACAGCCAGCTGCAGCAGCTCGTCCCGGAGGCTCGCATTGCCATCGCGCATGGGCAGATGGACGAGGCATACTTAGAGCAGGTGATGCTGGACTTCTATAACGGTGAATACGACATTCTGCTCTGCACGACTATCATTGAAACTGGAATGGATATCTCCAATGTCAACACGCTGATCATCTATGATGCTGACCATCTTGGCTTGGCTCAACTCTATCAGCTGCGGGGTCGCGTTGGTCGTACGAATCGAGTGGCATATGCCTACTTCACGTATCGTCGAGACAAGACCCTATCGGAAGATGGCGAGAAACGACTCCAGGCCATCAAGGAGCTCACGGATCTTGGGTCGGGCATAAAAATTGCTATGCGCGATCTGGAAATCCGTGGTGCAGGCAACATTCTCGGCCCGGAGCAGCACGGATTTATCACGTCCGTGGGATTTGAGCTGTACTGCCGGCTGCTGGATGAGTCGATTCGGGAACTCAAAGGAACGGTGGTTCAGCAGCCTCCTGATCCGATGCTCGATCTCAATACGGATGCTTACATCAGTGATGAGTATGTGACTGACGGGGCACAAAAAGTGGAATTGTACAAGAAGATCATGGCTGTACACACGTTGGATGCGGCTGACGAATTGGAAACCGAGGTACTCGATCGTTTTGGAGACCCGCCTGCTCCAGTACAGCATCTCTTACAGATAGCGAGGATCAAGGTGCTGGCCAAGCACCTAGGTATAGCCTCTATTTCCAGCGAAAAAGGTCTTTTTTCCATTAAGCTGTTGGCCGGCATTGCTATTGAGCGCGATGTGTACGCTGCTATTGTACAGAAGTTCCGCGGACGTGTGGGTTACCAGCCCGGCAGAATTCCGAGTCTACGCATTAAAGTGCGGGATTTGGACAATGGAAAAGCTCTGGAGCTCTTGTTTGACGTACTGAAGGCAATGCAGTCAACCTGAAGCAGTTAGCGTTCGAGTTCTCGTTTTGCCGCGTCCCACCAGGAATCGAGTTCGCTTAGCGACATGTCTTCCAGCACGCGGCCTTCCTTGGCTGCGCGACCTTCCATGATTCGAAAGCGAGCTGCGAACGTATCCGTTGTCCGGTGCAGAGCCGTTTCTGGGTTGATGCCAAGGTGGCGAGCCGTGTTCACCAAGGAGAAAAGCAGGTCCCCCAGTTCAGCTTCACACCGGTCATTATCTTCTTGTTCGATGGCATTTTGCAGTTCGAGCGTTTCTTCATGGATCTTCGCGATCGTCGCCGAAGCGCAGCTCCAATCGAAACCGATTTTGGCGGCGCGGCGCTGGGTCTTGTCAGCTCGTAGCATCGCGGGGAGACTCTTGGGAATTCCATCCAAAAGAGATGTGCGGGTTTGATGAGTTGACTCGGTTTCCTTGATCATTTCCCAATTGGCCAGAACGTCCTTCACGGAATCCACCTGCTCGTCGGCGAAGACATGGGGATGCCGGCGGATGAGTTTGTCCCCAATCGCTTCCAGAACGTCGTTGAAATCGAATTCAGCGTTTTCAGCGGCAATCTGGGCGTGGAAAACAACCTGGAGGAGCAGGTCGCCTAGTTCATCCCGCATGAGTTTTGGGTCTCCGTCCTGGATAGCCTCCACGACTTCATAGCATTCCTCAATTAGGTCGTTAATCATGCTCGCGTGGGTCTGTTCTCGATCCCAAGGACATCCTTGGGGTGAACGCAGTGTTTCCATAATGCTCAGAAGCCTGTCAAGCTGGTGTTGGTCAGACATGAGAACCTCCTCACGGGATCACCGGGACGTTTTTGGGCAGAGAAAGAGCCTGCATAAGCAGGCTGTGGGTTACTTCGAGGCCACTACATCTTTTAAGGACTTTCCAGGTTTAAAAGCGGGGACTTTTGTGGCTGGAATCGTGATTTTCTCTTTTGTTGAGGGGTTAACGCCTTCTCGAGCAGCTCTGTCTCGGACTTCGAAGGTGCCAAAACCGACAAGGGTGACCTTTTCGCCTTTGGCTAAGGTCTCTTCAATGGCGGAGAAGACAGCTTCAACAGCGTCGCCAGCTACTTTCTTGGTCGCACCTGTCTTTTCAGCAACAGCACCAATCAGCTCACTCTTATTCATTCTTTAACCTCCTTCGATACAAAGATACGTACAGTGTATTCTACCAAATCTTGCTTTGTCCTTCCTGTTCAACGGATTTTCCCGAAAAAATCGGCATTTCGAGGTGTTTCTATACTCAAGCAGGATCCTGAGGCCCTGCAGCGAAGAGAAATCACAAGAGGTGGTTGGATGGCAGGGAAGGGACGACTCTATGATGTGAAGGCGAGACCACCGAGGCGCCGTATTCGCTGGGGTACCCTGCTTCTGATCGGGCTTGCTGTTTGGCTGGTCTGGACCTTCGGACAAGGGTTTGTGCGGAGCTATCAGCTCAAGCAGGAACTGGCAGAAGTGGAGAGCCGCATTCGGGCTGTTGAAATCCGCAACGAAAAGATCCGCAGTGAACTGGAGCGTCTCCAGTCGGCTGAGTATATCGAACGAATGGCTCGGGAGGAGCTAGGCTTAGTGAAACCGGGTGAGGAGCTGTATATTCTGTCTCAGCCGATCCCCGACGACTGAAAATGTGGCGCGGGCGCGTTGACACTAATATTCCGATAATGTATAATACAGGTAGCCGCGTGCCCTGCAAACGGCAAAACCTACGAGGAGGAATTTATTAACGTATGGCAATCGATGTCGGCAGTATTGTCGAGGGAAAGGTTACTGGGATCACCAATTTTGGCGCTTTTGTGGAGCTGTCCGATGGTAAGACTGGTCTTGTTCACATCTCCGAAGTGGCTGATGCCTATGTGAAGGATATCAACGAGTACCTAAAACAAGACGAAACAGTCAAAGTCAAGGTCATTAATGTTTCCGAGGGCAAGATTGGACTTTCCATAAAGCAGGTGAACCCAAAACCCCAGAGTACGGCAAACAAATTCTCTCGCAATAGAAGGAAACCCAACAGCGGTATTGGCTTCGAAGACCGATTGTCTCGCTTTCTGAAGGACAGCGAAGAGCGTCAGCAGAGTCTGAAGAGAAATCAAGATTCGAAGCGAGGAGGCAGGGGCGCTAAGTAGTATACTTTGCCTTTCAATGCAGAGGCTTACATCCCTTCGGGGATGTTTTTCTTTGGTACAGGGATACAATGATTTCTGTTGAAGGGAGCACAAACTAGTTGAATAACGATAAGTGGGAACCGGTTTCAGCGGGTGACCACCAGATTATTGTCAAGCAGCTGGATCGGAAGCCGCGTGGAGTCATTGGGATAGCGGTTCGCTGTTCGTACGGGTTTCCTCAGGTTATAGCTAATCGGCCTATGAGCACACAAATGGAAGACGTGAAGGTGTTTCCGACTCTGTTTTGGCTGACCTGTCCGTATCTGCGCCGCCGTGTGGCTTCTCTAGAAAGCGAGGGATGGATTGGGCGATTTCAAGCCATGACAGGGGAGGACGAGTCCTTTCTGCATCAACTAGAAACGGAACACGAAACGTATGCTGCCATGAGGGCGGGCTTGGTGCCGGACGATGTTCTGCGGTCGTTTCATGAGAAATACCCGAACCGCCATAAAGTGTTAACCAGCAGCGGCGTGGGAGGCATCCGCAATCGCGATGGTGTCAAATGCCTGCACTGCCATGTGGCCGATCATCTCGGCCGAGGATACAATGTTATTGGCGCCAAGGTGTTGGATATGCTGAACAATATCACATGCTGTTCTTCGGGTGACTGCGGCCGTGAGAGGGAGTGAGTCTGTGCATGCTGTCATGGATATCGGGACGAATTCCGTTCGACTTCTGGTGGCGAATCTGCAGGAGAAACAACTCATCCCGGTGCGGCATGAACTTCGCATAACGCGTTTGGGACAGGACGTAGATAGGCAGGGATGCCTGGCAGAAGCGGCCATGGAACGTACGCTCCAGGCCTTGGAAGAGTACCGCGAGATTGTTAGTTCGCTGCCCGTGTCAACTGTGCAGTTAACCGCTACAAGTGCAGTGCGGGACAGTGCCAACCGGGATGAGTTTGCGGATCAGATTCGTCGGCGCGTGGGTTGGGAGGTTCGCATCTTGGGCGGCGACGAAGAGGCGCAGCTGTCCTTTCTGGGTGCTGTTGACGCTGCTGGGTCTTCGCTAGGCGGCAGCACCAAAATTATTGTCACTGATATCGGCGGCGGCAGCTCAGAGGTCGTCGTTGGCATTTCGGACGGGACGGTACTCGCGGCTTACAGCTTGCAGTTAGGCTCCGTTCGTATGACCGAGAAGTGGATCACTAGCCATCCTGTGCCTGACGACGAAGTGGCGAGGCTGCAATTGAGTGTGCGCACCCAACTGGCAGATGAACTTCCGTCCTATGAGGAGGCTGGAGCCGCTGTCTTGGTGGCCGTGGGCGGAACGGCCACGACCATGGCGGCTGTAGCGTTGGGGTTGGCTGCTTATGATGCCCTATCAGTAACCCGAACCATACACACGAAGGAAACAATCGCTGACATGCGTGAACGTCTGCGCAGAATGACCTTAGCAGACCGCTCCAAAGTTATTGGTTTAGTGCCGGGTCGGGAAGATGTTATTGTAGCCGGCCTGAGCATTCTCCTTGGGCTTATGGAGCACTTCCGTGCGGGGTCTGTGATGGTGGTGGATAGTGATCTGCTGCAAGGCCTGATTCTGCAGTCGGCAGTCGTTGACTAGTGCATTGATCTGTACTATAATTGGTTTTGTTAGAATGCCGGGGTGGCGGAATCGGCAGACGCTGCGGACTTAAAATCCGTTGGGCACTTCGCTCGTGCGGGTTCAAGTCCCGCTCCCGGCACCAATGGAAATTGGCAGTCTCCCGAGGGCATCACAGCACCTCGTTTACCTGGCATTTAAGGTAAACGAGGTGAACCGGCACTCGTCAAAACCGAGAAAATCAACTGCCTTCTAGGCCTAACGATGGGTGAGTGTCCGCAATGTTTGTGAAACACGCGCTCCCGGATAGGCCTTTTTTTGATCAGACGAGAGGGAAATTGTGGATTTCCTTTAGGAGCAAGAACAATAAGGGAGGTAGACGCGATGAAGATAAAGGTCATTTTTGCTGCGATGGTTACTCTATTGGCAGGGAGTCTGTTTCTTCCGTTTCCGTTTTCTGAGGCTGGCGACATGTCTGCAGAGGAACTCCAAGAACTTTTGGAATACGGTGAAGCTGTGGTTGTCATTGATGTCCGGGAGCCGCATGAGCATGCGCTCGGGATCATTCCTAATGCTCACCCAATCCCGGGAGGTCAGCTTGCCGATGATCCGATGATCGCCGAGTTGGATCGGGATACCTGGATTGTGACTGTGTGCCGCAGCGGAAACCGGAGTCGGGTGGCGCAGGGCATTCTGCAGGAGATGGGATTCACACGCGTGGATAATCTAGTTGATGGCATGCTTGGCTGGCAGGGCGAGATAGAGATTCCTCAATAACCAATAGCCCTCCGGAACTTTCCGGAAAATTGGTTTCAAAGCTAAGGAGGTGATCACTGCTGTTCTTGCAGCAGTGAGTCGTATTGGCAAACAACCAAAAGAAGGCTGAGCTTGAGCGAACAGTTTCGGCCGGCATGCAGGGCAGCCCGCAGCTGCGCCGCGAGGAGAAGCGCAGGTTTTTGGGCTTTTTCCGAGAGAGAGTATTGCAGGCGGTGACGTTTGAGCAGCTTCGCAGTTCGGTCGGAAAAAACGCTATGGAGGAGGCCATCCGTGATGATAGGGCTGATGAGCTGGTGATTCACAGCAAGGCGTCCTCGCAGACGATGCCGTTTATCAAACAAGCGCAGCAAAAAGGCCTAGATTTTACACTGACGAGTAACCCCAATTTCCACGGGGGTACCGCAGCCGTCGTTGTGGCTGCTGAGGCCATCGATGTCGCGAAGGTTCTGGCAGAGGAGGCCAACGATGTCTAGCCGCGTTGTTGTGGAACACTGTCCCGACTATCGGCGGGAGGTAGTAGAGGCGCGCGTGAGACATCTGTTTGAACGGTTGGGCGGCATAACCTCATGGGCTAACTCCAATTCCACAGTCCTCATAAAAGTGAACCTGCTCGGGCCCAAAGAGCCGAACAGAGCGGTGACGACACACCCTGTGGTGGTTTGGGCTGTAGCAAAATGCTTAATGGAGGTAGGAGCGCGGGTTCAGGTTGGCGACAGTTCCGGCGGGGTATTCCCTGGCGGTGAGCGTACCGCAGAGTCATTTGCTGTGAGCGGCATCGCTGATGTCGCTCAAGAGTTGGGTGTGGAAGTCATTAATTTTGACCGTTCGGAAGTGGTGTCGCTGCCCAATCCGAGGGGAGACTCCTTTGGTGCTATTGTTCTGGCCAAGCCCGTGCTCGAGGCAGATCTCGTAATAAATATGCCGAAGCTAAAAACACACTCGCTAACGGTGTTCACGGGGGCCGTCAAGAATATGTATGGCTGTGTGCCGGGCAATCGGAAAATGTGGTACCACAAAGAGGCGCCGGGGCTCGAGCAGTTTAGCGACTATATTTTGGACATCTTTTCCTTAGCCGCGCCGGGGTTGAGCATAATGGACGGGATTACTGCCATGGAAGGTGATGGCCCGGCCGCCGGCACGCCGCGCCATGTGGGTGCTTTAATTGCTGGAAGCGACGGAGTGGCTGTCGATGCCGCAGCGTGTCGGTTAGTAGGCATACCAACCGGTGATTTGGCGGTGTTCGTTAAGGCCAAAGCGCGAGGCTTGGGCGAGTCTGACGAAAGTGCCCTTGAGGTAGAAGGACCGGCAGCAGCCTTGACTGTCAGTGACTTCCGCTTCCGCAGAAGAGGCCTGCCGCTGCCGGGTTTTGCTGCTAAGACCGGAATCTCGCTGCTCAGTGCCTACCCCAAAATTGACTCCGCGAGCTGCATCAACTGCGGCATCTGTCGCCGCGCCTGCCCCGTAGAGGCGATTCGTTTCATTGACGGCCAGCATGTGGTGGATGCGAGCAGCTGTGTGCAGTGCTACTGCTGCCATGAACTCTGCCCCCATGATGCTGTCGAGTTACGCTCTTCAGTCTTTCGCAGCGCAGTACAGAGGATCTATGAAGCCATCAAAAGATGACATGCGAAGAGACAGGGCAGCTCAAGATCTCCCAAACGGTTCGTCTTTTTTCGACTCGTCCTGTTCAATATCCTCACTTTCTGTTGGAGGAATGCTGTCCTCGACCTCTTCGGGAGTAGACTTGGCGGGTGAGACCTTCGAGTCGAAGGCTCCTGTGTCTTCCGCAGCTGGTTCCGCCTCCTGTCGCTTAGTGCCAGACGTTATCATGTGAGCTGCGATCAGAGCAATCCCAGCACCGAGTGGAATCAGCCCAAACAACAGCCAAGGACCAATGCCTATGGTTATCAGACCCAGTACCAAGGCAAGCCCAAGGAGAACAATTCCTACGCCCCATGCCAGTGTTGTCTTCGAAGCAGAAGAACCCGCGCCGTCGGGTTCGAGTCGCCGCCCATGCCCATGCTTGATGAGCGCCATGCGTTCTTGGTGGATAAACCAGCGAAGTACCAAGACAGCTGTTGTCAGCACGACGATGATAATCGTAACGAACAGCATGATCATACTAGCATTAGAATCAAACATTTTGGTACCGCTCCTCTCAAAATTGAATTCCTATCACCATTCTACCAAAAAATGCCGGCAATGAGTACGGCTTTTTTGTTTCGCTCACTTATCAAGGAAGACGTTGATTCTCTCCGTTTTTCCACCGACGAGGGCATCACAGCACCTCGTTTACGTGGCATTTAAGGTCAACGAGCTGAACCGGCACTCGGCAAAATCGGCAAGATCAAAAGCCTTCCAGAGGTAACTTGAGGTCAAGAAGGATCTTTGAAACACTTGACGAAGTGAACAGTCATAAGGCTTTTGGCGATCTGGATAGAGTGTTCGTGCAGTTGGCCTACGAGATTATTCCGGTCCGGTGGAGCTTGACTCTGAGGATGGTGACGTATGTTTGGAAGAATTGGGCTTTTGGAGATGCTTTTGATCGCGGTGGTGCTGGTTGTCATCATCGGCCCTAAGAATCTTCCCCAGGCGGCGAAGACGTTGGGCCGCGGAATCACGGAGTACCGGAAGACCACCAACGAACTGAAAGAGTCGCTGGATATCACAAACGTTTTCCGCAGCAAAAAATGAGGTCGCCTGTCCGCGGTGGTTTTGTCAGAATGACCTTGAGGGAGGCAGACTTATGTTTGGACGACTCGGTCCCATGGAGTTAATCCTTATTCTCATCATTGTGCTGGTAATCTTTGGCCCATCAAAAGTGCCGGCTATCGGTCAGTCTTTAGGGAAGGCAATCCGCGAGTTCCGCGAGCACTCATCTGGCGCACCGGAAGATGAGAGCGAAACAGAGCAGAAGTCGGAATAGGGGTTGGTGATTTGTGAGGGAAAGTGAGGAGCAGCCGCTCACCTTCATTGAACACCTGGCGGAGCTGCGGCGACGGCTCATCATCTTGGTGGCCAGCATCCTTGCGGGGACGATCCTCAGCTATCAATTTGTGAGCCAGATTACGGAGCTCGTCATGCGCCCGGCTGAGGGGCTCCGGTTTGTCTATCTGTCTCCGCCAGAACTCTTTCTTGTGTATGTCAAACTATCAATCATAGCCGGTATCATGCTTACGCTTCCCATCACTCTTGGTCAGGTCTGGCTGTTTCTGAAGCCGGGGCTTCATCGGCGCGAGAAGTTATACATGGGCATCTCGTTGGTTGCAGGGGTCTTTTTCTTTGCTGTCGGCGTGGTCTTTGCCTATGCTGTTATCCTACCCTTGACGATTGAGTTTTTTACCGGTATTGCGTTCTCTGGTGTCGAACCAATGTTCTCTGTGGCGAGTTATGTAGGTTTCATCACATCCATTTTACTGTCTTTTGGTATTGTCTTCGAGATGCCTATTGTGGTGGTCCTGCTTACACAGCTAAATCTGCTGACAGCAGCTGGACTAAAGCGAAACCGCAAATATATCTACCTGGCCATCATAGTCGTGGCAGCCGTATTGTCACCGCCGGATTTGATCTCCCAGGTTCTGCTTGCTGGACCCATGGTTCTTCTCTTTGAGTTGAGTGTGCTCGTGGCGATTGTCATCGGACGGCGCAAAGCCAAAAAAGAATAGCAGTTGACTCCGAGACAGCGCACCCAGATGGATTCTCTTGGCTAGGAAGGCGTTGATTTTCTCCGTTTTCTACGGACGAGGGCATCGCGCCACGCCGTTGACCTAGCATTTTAGGTAAATGGCGTAAACTGGCTTTCGTCAAAATCGAGAAAATCAAATGCCTTCGAGTAAGCTTATTGCTTTGCTGTAGAACTGGCTGTATGGAATGCGATCACAGCTATTAGGAGGAGATGACAGGTGATGTTCGGACGTATTGGCCCTGCGGAGCTGATTCTGATCCTTGGTGTTGCGTTGATCGTGTTTGGCCCTGCTAAGCTGCCCGAGCTGGGGCGCTCTCTTGGGCAAGGTTTGCGGGAGTTCAAGAAGTCGATGAAGGAAATGCAGGATACGATGGACGATGCATTGGACGAGAAGCCTAAGACTCAACCGCCTGAAGACAAGCCCTAACGGGAGGAGGAAGACGATGGCTGTTCGGTCCCAAACAATTGAGCCCTCTCTTCGGGTGCAGGCGTATCTCCACCGAATACAGTTTTCGGGTCGTCTTGACGGCTCGGCGGAGATGCTGGCAGAGATCCAGGAAAGCCATCTGCACGCTGTCCCCTATGAGAATTTCGATATCCTCCTGGGGGTGCCGCTTTCGCTGGAGATCGATGATCTCTACCGAAAGATCGTCGAGAATGGGCGCGGCGGCTACTGTTTTGAGTTAAATGCTCTGTTTCGCTGGCTGCTTGAGGAGCTGGGATATCCGGTTACCAGCCTCATGGCCCGGTTTTGGCGAGATGAGCCGAATCCACCTCCCAAACGACGTCACCATGTGCTCCGGGTTGAAGTAGACGGCCGGTTCTACCTATGCGATGTAGGTGTGGGTGGTATCGTTCCGCGCCGACCCATCGAGATGCTTCCGCATACTCCGCAAACACAGGGCAGTGAAACATACAAACTGGAGCAGGAGCCGTTTTTTGGCTGGATACTGTACGAATTTGTCCATGAGTCTTGGCGTCAGCTGTACTCCTTTACGGACGAACCACAGCTTGGCAAGGATTTCACTACCACCAACTACTGGTGTGAGAGCTCTCCGGACTCGCTCTTTACTAAGGGGGCGATGGCTGCCTTGCGGACCAAAGAAGGCCGCGTGACTGTGTCCGGTAACGAGTTCCGCGTATTTGCGGGGGATTCTGTTGAAGTATTCAAGCCAAAGACCCCCGCAGCATACCATGCGGCCCTGGTGCGGTATTTTGACATCAATCTGCCGTCCATGGATTGGTGGCATCGTTGTGCGGCCGAGAAGGTATAGGGGGGTTGATGAAGGTGCGGCATTCTCGTATAGTACGCGCTTTCGCTGGCTTGCTGGTCGTACTCGTTTCTGCGTTTTGCGGGGCAGCAGAGACTGCCGATGGCATAGAGACTCGCGTCCAATATGGTGATTACGACATACGCATCTATCAAGTGGATGAGTTTTCCGAGTCGTATCTCGAAATATACCAAAGCGGATCATTGGTGCATAGACAGAGCGGCTGGCGGTTTTGGATCGGCCAATCACCTGAGGATCTGTATCTGCCTGAAGAGCAGGTACCGACGTTGACCATCGGTGAGGACATCACGAATAACGGGGTCCCTGACCTTGTGGTGCGAGAGTGGACAGGCGGAGCACACTGCTGCATCTATTTTCACCTATTTGAGCTGGGTTCCGAGCTGCGGCCGCTGGGGCCCTTGGGCGGGGGTCACGACGATGGATCGCACTTCGCCGACATCACGGGGAACGGCGCTATGGAGTTTCTGACCCATGATTGGACCTTCGCCTATTGGAGGACAGACTTCGCCTCGTCCCCGGCTCCGGCCGTGGTGCTGTGCTACGACGGAACCGCCTATGCCGTGGCCGACCATTTGATGCGTCGGCCACCTCCCGACGCTGCTGATCTGCTGGAGCAAGGTCTCGCGATCCAAGCTGCATTGCTCGAGAATCCAAGCCTTGAGTGGGTTGCCCCCTTTTGGGCCTATCTGCTGGAATTGATTTACAGCGGCCATGCTTCTAAGGCATGGGCGCTTCTAGAACTCGCTTGGCCGCCGCTGCTGCCGGGGAAGGCGGAGTTTACTGCAGATTTCTGGGAAGCTCTCAGCTACAGCCCCTATCGAACCGGGTTGAACCGCTTGAATGATGGTTCCTTAGCCCCTCCGGCCATCAGCAGCAGATTTCGCGAATGAGCTGCAGATAGTACATGTAGTTGGAAAACGGTACGTCGGGCGGTACAGCGTGGTCACAGGTCGGTATGAAGCCTCCCGTCTCCACCAAAGGTGGAATTACGCGTAGAACTTCATCACGAATAGTCTTTTGGTCCGCAGCCAGCACCCGTTTATCAATGCCGCCGATGAGTCCTAGATTTCTACCGTAAGCCTGTCGCAGTTTTAGGGTGTCCATGCCCGCAGCGACTTCCAAGGGCCACACGCAGGTCACGCCGCCATCAATCCAGATGGGGATTAGGTCGTCGATGCGCCCGTCCGAGTCCAACAGGATAATATTGACACCGTACTTGGTTAGGAGGTCGGTGATTGAGCGGTAGTGTTTGAGGGCTAGACGACGATACAAGCTCGGGGAAACAAGCGGCGCCGTCTTGTACGCCATGTCTTCCCAGAATTCGGCGAAGTCAGGCTGCACCTGCTGCAGCACTGTCTCTAGCAGCTGAGTCAAGTATTCTGTCCGATAGGCAAAGATCTCCTCTATCAGCGTTGGTTGATCGAAAAACGCGAGCGACAGGTTCTCCAGTCCCATGAGGCTCCGGGCAAAGCCGAAATACCCCCCGACTCGCAGGCATACGGGAGCTCCGTCTGACTGGCGGGTCTTGGCGCTCTCCAGCCAGCCTAACGGGAATCGGCCAGGTGAGTCGGGCTGCAGGCGAGGTTTCAGTTCGTGGAAGTCAGCCCGGGTCTCGACTGGGAAGCGGACAAACTGCCTTGTGGAGTGACCGGTCGGCGACCAGCGAGATATGACGCCATCGCCGCCGCGTTCAGTGATGATTCCGTCTTCTTCCGACAGGAGTTCACGCCGGAATGGCGGTTCCAGGTCTATATTTATGGGAATTGTTTGTCTAAAATAGACGCCGAAGCTCCGATCGAAGCCGAAGAAGTCACACAGAGAGGCTTCTGCATGATCAACGTTCTCGGGTAGGCCTTCTCGCTTCCACCGCTCAAGGGTCTCCTGCCAAAACGCACATTCCCAATACGGAACGCGGTCGGGTGTGCCGAATGTCATCGTCTCGCGAAATCGTTCCCTTTCGTTCACAGTGTCACCTCAGCTTTTTGTTCCATGCGACTTCCAGCATGGTCAATACGTTTTCCAGCTTTGAGCCATTGTCGAGTTCGGTCGTTGATCCGATGAAGTAGCCGGGTCCGGCCGCGGCAATGGCTTGTTCGCATTCCTGACGCACTTCATCGGGAGTTCCGAACGACATGAGCGTGCTGATGTCGATGCCTCCTGTGAGAAACACTTGCCCGCCGTACAAACGCTTCACTTCAGCGATATCCATGCCAGCCGTGGTTTCAATCGGGTTGAGTCCGTCGATGCCTGTAGCGATCAGTTCGGGCATGATGGGCATCAAGTCCCCATCGGAGTGAAACAGACAGAGGATGTCGTGGTCGTGCCAAGCATCATTGAGACGCTGGAGTCTGGGGAGAAATTCGGCTTTCAGCCACGCGGGCGAGTGCATCAGGCCGCCCTTGATGGCAATATCACCATAAGTAAGCGTGCAGGGTGATAGGCGCCGGTCAGCGATGGCGTGGATCGTCTTGACTTCCAGGTCGGTAGCCAAGTCGAGATATTCCGAGAGCAGCTGAGGAGCATCGACTGAGATATACGAAAAGAACTCGAGGCCTAGTAGGTAGCGGACTTGGTCGAGGCCGGTGCCGCTTTGGCCGTGGAGAATGACCGTGTCATCCCCGATGTATTCGGTGAGCTTGGAGAACCGCTCTTTAAATGTGTCCGCCGTCTGCCTGGCGTCGAATGACTTGTTCTGCTTCTCGAGTCGGCTGTTGGCTTTCTTCAGCCATTCCATGGCACCTGCCAGGTCCGTAAAGGGGCGGTGGCGAATGCCTCCTGATGTCCAGCGGTAGTGGTAGTGAACGAAACCATCTTCGTCTTTGCGTTCACCTTCCTCTCTAGGTGAAGCCCCTGCACCTCGCGTCATATCTAACATGCGGCCGATGGCTTGGCACTGCAGCTTGGCTCCTTCCTCTCCGTAGGGTGGGAAGGTACCTGTGAAGTACTCAATGACGGCGTCGTTGATCAAGATATCGTACACAGGTACACGGTCTGTTTCTTGAAACTGAATGGCTGCCTCTACACGTTCTCGCTTGGACATAGCCTGCATAGGTATACTCCTTTCGGCACTCGGTTTGGGATTTCGATGAACCCGTTAAAAGGATTGTTTGTCACCATCGGTGAAATATCCTGCGAGTCTTCTTCGAAAGGGGTGTTGTTGTTGAAACAGTTGATCATCAATGGAGACGATTTTGGCGTCACACAGGGAGTGACTACGGGGATAGCCTTTGGCCATAGGTTTGGTGTCATTTCGAGCACCTGCGTTATGACGAACATGCCGAGCCGCTTTTTGGCAGCTTCACTGAGTCAAGCTCGTCCGGAGCTGGGAGTTGGGGTGCATTTGAACCTTACCTGCTTCCGTCCCTTGCTGCCGGTTTCGGAGGTGCCTAGTTTAGTGACAGAGAATGGTTGGTTTCGGTTTGACCCGAGACTTTCCGAGAGGTCTTCCATCAGCCACGTGGAGAACGAACTGCGCGCCCAAATTGCGGAGGCGTATCATCTCGGCTTCTCGGTGTCACACCTCGATTTACATATGGGTACGACACGGCTGGACATTTTGCAGCTGGTTGTTAAGTTGGCTGTTGAACACAGTCTGCCCATCCGGCGTCCGCGTCCAGGATATCTCCCCGGATTGGATGATTGGTTAGCTAGTTCACCTGTACGTATGCCGGACTACACCGAACACTTCCCAGAAGGTCCTATGACGGTCGACTCCCTGATAGCGAAGCTGCGAAGCCTTCCCGACGGGGTGACCGAGATAGTCACACACCCGGGATACGTTAGTCCCGAGCACCAATTCGTCGATGATTTTTGGCATCGGAGGGAAGATGAGCTTTCTGTGCTGCTGAATGCAGATGTGAAGGCTGCTCTGGAGGAAGAGAATATTGAACTCATGTCTTTCCACGGACTTCGTTAGAGGCGGGCAGACGAAACAGGTTGGTGCCACGTACAATGGTGGTAAAAAGCGCAACTGCAGCGAAGCACAACACGGCAGCCATGAGAAATGCTGTTTGCAGTCCGAAGCTGTGGGCGGCCGCCCCGCCTAGGGCACTACCTGCAGCACGACTAATGCCCATGATGATGACAGCATTCATCATCTGGCCGCTGGCCTGCAGTTCTGGGCGAACGTGGCGATGGACATAGTCTGCAAGGCATAGGTAGATGACAATGTACGTGCCTCCGTGCAGGAGCCACATGGGAATGATGGTTTCTGGTGAAAGAATGGTGGAGTACAGAAACCAGCGGAGGGTAAGGATAAGCCCAGACACGGTTAAGAGATCAACGATCCGGAACCTCTTGTTAATACGGTCAAAAAAGACCATGAACGGAAACTGGCTGAACGACCCGACCATAATAGCCGTTCCCAGAATCGTCGTCGACACACCTTGCTCCAAACTATAGATGGAGTGGAACGAAAAGAAAAATCCCAAAGAACAGCTAAGTAGGAATGTATATGTATAGATGACACACAGCTGCGGACTGCTGAAGAGCTCCCAAAAACGAACAGGATGACGGCGGTCTTGGTATCCTTCCACGGCAGGGATACGGAACGAAAGCAGGAACGCGCTGAACATCAACACCGAGACAGCAACGAAGATGTTCATGATATTGGATTCAATAACTCGTCCTGCGACAGCAGCCGTGAGGGCGAAACCGAGAGACCCTACGGTGCGGATAATGGAGAAACTGAAGCCTTCCCGGGAGGCAATCTCCAGAGTGACGGCATCGCTGAGGGGGTTAACAGCGCAATGGAACAGGTAGTAGATGGACGTGAAAATCAAGAGCAGCCAGAGTGTTGAGCCGGCCAAGGGAGTCAACCAGATGCTGATGGCTGAGCAGATCACGAGCAGGGTGAGAACACGATTCTTACTAGCGGCCCTGTCACTGATGGTACCCCACAGAGGCTGCGCGAAGAGGGCTACGAGAGCACTGACTGAGGTCAAGAGACCGATCTCTGCGTTTGTTAAGTCGATGCTGGCATAGTAGAGACTGACATACGAGTTGAATGCCCCGTTGTTCATGAAGATCAGTGCATAAAAGCAAGCGATAGGAATCATGGCGCGGGGCAGAACGGGTGGCTTCACGGCGCGACCTTCTTCCGAACTGTGGGTGGTGGAAACTGCCTCCATATTCATCGTCAGCATACCACAAGAACTCGCCGAAGTCGATTAGCGGATACACAGGATACACCGAAAAAAACCGTTCCTTTCTGATAGGCGAAGAAACCCCTTGTCCAAAGGGGTTTCTTCCGCGAAATGTATCTTGTGTGACATCGGAGCGATGTCCCTGTGACCAGAATACATTAGGCTAAAATCGTACAGTCGGATCTATGCTTGCCAACAAGACCAGCCCCCCATTGACGAGGGAGCAGTCTAACAAGCGTCCAATGAGCTCAGCGTATAGAGCGCTCCCTTTGCTGAGTGGAGGTTATATCCTCATATCTAAAGGAAGGGGCC
>SLOG01000178.1 GCA_007132635.1 Limnochordia bacterium | reverse complement strand
CTCGTCGGTCTACGGCAGTATTCTGCCTGAACTGACCTGGGTCTGCCGACTCTTGGGCATCCGGCTTGTGAATCCCCAATAGACGAAGGAGGCACTGCATGTGGCCTTAGTAACCTTAACCGACCTCTTTTCTCGCTATCCAGATAGAACCGTGGCTGCGTTTAATGTCCATAACATGGAATATATGCAGGCGGTCCTCCAGGCGGCAGAAGCCGCCGCAGCACCTGTTATCCTCATGGTAGGGGCGCCGATGCTTCCGTATTTCGGTATGGGCTGGATCAGCGCCCTCTGTCGCTATGCGGCCGCATCCAGCCGCCAGGATATCTGTATCCATCTGGACCACAGCCGTGATGAGACGCAGATACTGCAAGCTATTCAGGCCGGGTTCAGCTCGGTAATGTTTGACGGGTCCCACCTGCCCTTAGTGGAGAATATCCGCCGCACACAGCAGATGGCTGCTGCGGCGCATGCTGTAGGCATAACCTTGGAAGGCGAGGTCGGTGTTCTCGCAGGCATTGAGGATTCCGAAGCCACCTCCCAAGGGTCACTGACCGAAACGGCTGATGCTGTCCGTTTCGCCGAAGCAACGGGTGTGAATGCCTTGGCGGTAGCTATCGGCAATAAGCATGGCTTCTATAAAGGAGAGCCGAGGCTCAACTTTGACCGTCTCGCCGAGATCCATCAGGCTGTGTCCTGCCCCCTTGTCATGCACGGCGGCTCGGATACGCCGGCAGAACAGGTACACCGCCTGCTGGGACTCGGCATTCGCAAATTCAATTTCGGCACGGAGCTCAAGGCAGCCTTTGCGGAGGGAGTGCGGAAGGCATTAGCTGTTAACCCCCAAGTTATCGAACCACCGCAGCTGTTGGGTCCAGCCCGGGAGGCTGTTCGCCAGAGGACTGCGGCGAAGCTTGCCTTATTGGGTTGGGGTGCAGAACGCGAGGTGAACGCTGGTGACTGATGATTCGGCCAGGACCGTAGAATACTGGCGCCAGCGAGCCGAACGCGTAGTCCAGCGGCGGCTGCAGGGGACGACGCTGTCTGCGTTCAACCCCAATGTGGATGTGCTGCTGCATCTAAATCCGCAGGCCTTGGCGAACCTCCTGGAGAGGAATCCCCAGATCGATGGGCAGCGAGTGCAGGCTGCCAGCCATACGCCTCCGCCTGCGATCCACACGCATGAGGACTTTCTCGGCGTCTTGCTGGATCGGCTGCGGGAGGGCAAATCCCTTTTGATAGTGAGTGAAAACCTCCAACTCTTTGACTGGCTCGCCGCTCATTTTCCCGCTCGGAGCTCGACCCTCGGCGGCCAGGCGGGCATCATGGCGAACCAGCTTTCCAAATTGGAGGCGCGTAGTGTCTTGTACTCCCCGATTTTTTCGCGGGCTCAGGCTGAGGTCATGGATCCGCGGGTTCTCTTTCCCCGCGTCGGAGAAGACCGCTTGGAGATCCAGCCCTGTCAGTCAGCGGCCAGAGAAGGGGACCCGACCCGTTCACCTTGGATCTTTGAATACGCGGCCGGCGAAACCTTTGATTTTGGTTTCACACAGGTGACCACACCCCGGGCCAATCGGCTTATCGTGGTCAGCCGGATTCCCGGGTTGGGGATGAATTTCCGCGAAGACTTCGTTCCCTGGCTGCCGGAGTTGGGCCGAACCGTAGACACAGCATTCGTTGCGGGGTATCACCTGGGAGGGCCGGAACCCGGTAGTCCAGACGTCACGCGGCAGTATTTTGCCGAGAGTGCTGTGGCTCTTCAGAAGCTGCGAGCCCATCATGCCGACCTCCCGGTTCATTTGGAGTACGTGCCGATGAAAGAGGCCGCCCGTGAACGAGAGATGCTGGAGACGATACTGCCTCACGTGGACAGCTTTGGCATCAACGAGGCCGAGATTCGCCACGTGCTCCAGCTTTTCGGCTTCTCCAACGAAGCAGACAGCATCCTGGAAAGCGAAACAGCCGCCACGCTTTTCGCCGGAGGTTTGGCACTGCTGCGTCGCTTCGAACTTAACCGCATTCATATTCACAACCTCGGTTACCATGTTCTGCTTCTGCGACGACCGTATCCTCGCTCCTTAGAAGCTGTACGGGACGCTGCCTTATTTGGGTCCTGCGTCAATGCCTGTAGGGCACTGTACGGACGGGAAGCTGCACGGGACGAAGTGATCGCCGCCGCTTCGCTACCAGTATCTCGTGTGGGCTTAGAACAGCTACTGCTGTTGGGGCCAGACGGTGTTGTTGAGGGAGAAGACTATGTGGGCGCGGTCGTGCCTACGCAGGTGGTCGACCAACCTCGCATAACTGTGGGGATGGGCGATACAATCTCTGCGGCCAGCTACGCCATGGAGACCATCGGCTCCTAGTTGTGACGGCCCGGCAGACCCTTCAGAGCACGCAGCGGCGCAGTACTGCAGCGGCAGCCCCTACCATGGCCTGTTTGTCCTGGAATGTGGAGTCCAAAAACTCCACCTCCATACGGCGGCCGAAGGCGTGGTCGTGGGCTGCCTGTTTGATCCAGTCCCTTGTTAGAGGTGCCCGGACAAAGGCGTTTCCGTTCAGGATAATGCTGCGGGGCTCAATGAGATTCACGATGGCAGCCAGCCCGATGCCTAGGTATTCGGCAGCGTTTTGCAGGACAGCGTTGGCGACGGTTTCGCCACTAACGGCGCGCTCGACAATGACACCGACTTGACGGTGTTGGTTCATGCCGGGCAGCGCCGTACACCCGGGTGCGTTTTCGTAGGCCTCAACTAACGCTTTGTTCGATACTAAAGCCTCAAGACAGCCTCGCTTTCCGCATGTGCACAGAGGGCCGTCCGGGATGATCGTGCAGTGGCCGAGTTCGCCCGCACCGTGGTGCGTACCTCGCAGCAGTCCAATGCGGGGAAGCAGAATTCCGCAGCCAACCCCCGAACCTACTTGGACAAATACGAGGCTGCGGGAGTTGCGCGCTTTGCCGAACCACTCCTCCGCCAAGGCCATGAGCCGCACGTTGTTATCGATAGATGTCGGCAGTTGGAGTCGTTTGTGCAGCATATCTCCGAGGGGCACGTCGCGCCAGCCTAGATTCGGCGAGAAATGGTTGACTCCAGTCGTGCTGTCTACGTGCCCGGTGGCGGCTGCTCCGATGCCGCAGAGATGCACGTCGGGGCCCTGCAAGTAGTTCCTGTAATCCACATAAAACGCGTAGATTTCGTCGACAACTTGCTCGGGCGATGAGCTGACGTCAATGCGAGACTCTTGGACATGCAGAAGCTTGCCGGCTATACCCATCACCCCCATGGTCAGGTAGCCGACACCGATTTCGACTCCCAAAGCAACGTAG
>SLOG01000420.1 GCA_007132635.1 Limnochordia bacterium | reverse complement strand
GCCCTCCACAACATGGTCTGCACTGGAAAAATAGTCGTCAATGGATAGACCCAACTCTTTGGCGCCGTAGTACGTGAACAACCAGAAAAGCGGTACTCGGTCTGGTTCCTGATGGCTGAGCGCCGCCATAGTCCGTTCGAACGAAGTCATAGTCGGGGTCAAGTAGACGCACCTCCTCGCTCCAGGAGTTGCAGCAGTTCCGAAGCCGTACCTCCATCGGCATCCGCCCCGACACGCTCCCAAAGGTTGGTGTCCAGCCGAAACGGAGCGCCGCCCACGACAACCCGCGGGTTAGCCCCAAGAGCCGCCAGCTCCTCACGCAGCTGGGTCACCTGCAGAGCAGAGTTGTACATCAGTGCAGACACCAGCAGGAGCTCTACATCCTGTGCAGCCGCTTTCTCCGCCAGCTGCACGGGCGTCAGTCCGGTGCCAAAATCCAGGACCTCATACCCAGCTGCTCGCAGAACCGCTACTATAATGCGTTTCCCCAGCGCATGCTGATCGAGCAGGACGCCGATGGCCATCCGCGGCTGCGTGCGGCGCTCAACCGCGAGCTGGGGCAGGTAGCGGTCCATCAAATCCTCGCAAATCACGCCGCTCATATACACTTGCGCGAGGGAGAACCGGCCCGCTTCCCAGCCATCGCCAATAGCTTGCAGCGCTCCTATGACGACAGCTTCCAGGTCTGCAAAAGTCGCCTTCTGGTCAAACAGATTGGCAAACAGTTCTCCCGCCTTGACCCGGTCAATCCGGAGCAAGGCGTCGGTCAGTTCAGCAGTTCGTTCTTGATTGGACATCCATACACCTCCAAGGGACGCGTCAGAGTCATCATTCGGTTTTTGCTATATTGCACACCGCATCGCCGATCTCCTACCTAGGAAACCGCGCACCAGCAAGGAAAAAACAGCCCGCAGGCTGTCTTTCCACTCTATCCATGCTAGCCATACATTGGCTGTCCATACAGGCTGTCTTCCACAATGCGGCACATAGCATCGTACTTCGCCAGCATATCCTCGGCTAAGCGAATCTGACAGCGAGCTCGGTCGAGGTTGTGATTGGGTCGGTGGATGCGGAAGTACTTGTCTCCTCCGATGTGGTCGGCCAAAAACCGAGATGCCAGCTCAATGGTAATCGTCACAGCGCCAAGAGCCATCGTCTCCACTTCTCGTTCAGTTAGAAAACCTTGGCAGGCCTGCATAAAACCCCTAGTGAATTCGGTGTAATGCTCCAAGTTGAGTCCCACTTTGGCAAGATCATGCTCGTCCTCGACGGCGGTATTGGCTGCAAAGCGAATGGCATCGCCGAAGTCGTGGGCGGTCAGGCCCGGCATTACGGTGTCGAGATCGATAACGCATAGCGGTTCGAGGCTGTCTTTATGCATCAAAATGTTGTTGTACTTGGTGTCATTGTGGGTTACGCGCAGTGGAATCGCACCCGTTTTCTGCAGGTCAGCGAGCCGGCAGGCCAGCTCCCGATGCTGCACGAAAAAATCGACGCTGTCGCGGACATCGGCTGCTCGCCCCAGCGGGTCTTCGTCCACGGCAGCGAAAAAAGCATCCAGACGCTTCCGCGTATTGTGAAAATCTGGAATGGTCTCGTACAGTCTTTTCATTGGCAGGTCGCACAGCATAGACTGGAACCGGCCAAACGCGTAACCAGCGCTGTACAGAACACGGCTGTCCTCCACAAAGTCATGGGTTACAGAGTCCTTTACGTACCGGCAGACACGCCAGTACTGATCGGCAACACAGGTATAATTGCGCCCTTGGGGGTCATCCAAAAACGGAATGATATCGCAGCTGCCGCTAATCTCCTTGCCCTGCACATGGCGGGTGACTTCACGAATGTTGTGCATGACCTTCTTAGGATCTTTAAAGACATACCCATTGATCTTCTGCAGCACCAGTTCGTCGGCGGAACCATCGGCACCAACGAGTGTGACCATGTATGTATCGTTGATATGGCCGCTGACGCACTGTTCAGCGTGCGTAATGGTACCGCTCAACCGATAGTTCTCCAGCACCTTCTCTAAGGTCTGTCTTGCTTCTGGACTCAACGCGTTCTCCTCCTACGCTCACTTGGGCATGCTCAGAACCCCCCAAGGGGCTTCGAGACCTCACGCAGCCCCTCCGTAGCGCTGCGGCACCAACCCTACTACATACGTTCGCCACCGAGAATGCAATTCCTTCCTAGTTTAGCAATCGTCGGGCAGCCGCGTTCAGAGCGGTGCGAGCCCGGGGCACATCAATGGTAAAGTGTTCCCCTTTATGGTAGAGACAGCGGCCCGCCGCATAGACTGTTTCCACATCGCTGCCATGTCCAGCGTACACCAGACCGGCGACGGGATCGTTCAGCGGTGTGTAGTGCAGCTGATCGACGTTCACCAAGATGACATCGGCCTGTTTCCCGATCTGCAGCTGACCAACGTGGGAAAAACCGAGCGCTTGGGCGCCCCCTGCGGTGCCCATCTCCAGTGCCTCGGCAGCAGTGACACCGACGGCCTGGCTGCAGCCCGGCTTGCTTAGAACCGCTGCAAGGTAGACCTCCTGCAGCATATCCAGGTTATTGTTGCTAGCCGCCCCGTCGGTTCCCAAAGCTGTCGTGATTCCTTGGTCCAAAAGCGCCCGTACGTCGGCTGTGCCGCTGCCTAGTTTGAGGTTACTGCCCGGGTTGTGAACGACTGCCGCACCACACCGGGCCAAAAGGGCTCGATCTTCGGCGGATAAGTACACGCCGTGGGCAGCTAAAGTCGGGAGTTCAAACAGTCCCAGCGCGGCCAAGTGCTGCGTCGGCGTGCGGCCGTGTGCCTTTTGACAATCCGTGTTCTCCTGCTGCGTTTCGGAAAGATGGATGTGAATGCCGGCGCCGAGGGGGCGTACCGCCTGGACCACCTCCTGCAGATACCCCGACGTGCAGGTATAAACTGCGTGGGGCCCAAAGCGCACAGTGATGCGTCCTTCGGCTCTCCCGTGCCACCGGTGGTAGAGGTCCAGCGCCTCCTGCATGCGGTGGTCGGAGGCCACATCCGGAGATTCGTCAAAGCACTGCAGCCCGCGGCTGATGTCGGCGCGGACACCGGTCTCTTCCACTACCGCCGCCAGCGTATCAGCGAACATGTACATGTCGGCGAAACAGGTGGTTCCTGTACGGATCATTTCAGCAATACCGACCTGCGCCGCCCAATAGACATCCTCCTCGGTCAGCTTATCCTCCACCGGGAAGAGCTTATCAAACAACCAAGCCTGCAGCGGTAGATCGCTGGCATAGTTGCGAAACGGCATCATGCCCACGTGCGTGTGCGCGTTGATGAAGCCGGGCAGGGCCAGACGGCCGCG
>SLOG01000408.1 GCA_007132635.1 Limnochordia bacterium | reverse complement strand
TGATCCCAGAGTTCATTGGTCGTGTGCCTGTCGTGGTGTCTCTAGATGCGTTGGATGCGGAGGCTTTGATAAAAATCCTAACGCAGCCAAAAAATGCTTTGGTGAAGCAGTTCCAGAAGCTCTTAACCATGGACGGCGTTGAACTCGAATTCCAAGATGATGCACTCCAGCTGATTGCACAAAAGGCTTTGGAGCAGAAAACGGGGGCCAGAGGACTGCGGTCCATTTTGGAGAACATCATGCTTGAGGTTATGTACGATATTCCTTCCCAGGAAGACGTCAAAAAATGTGTCATAACGAAGCCGGTAGTGCAAAAGGCTGAAGCTCCTCGACTCATCAGAGTGGATGCCAAACCCAAAGACGCCACAGCCTAAGCAGAAGCAGGGACTCCCCTGCTTCTTTCATTGACGGTGTGATATAATTGACCATATCTTAAGAAGCCGTGGAGGTGAGATACAATGAACCAAAAGCAGACATCGGCTAGCTACCCGCTCCTTCCTCTTCGAGGCATGCTCGTCTTTCCCCATATGGTAACGCCTTTAGAAGTTGGACGTGCACGTTCGATCCAAGCGCTAGAGAAAGCAATGCTTGGTGACCAGAGAATAGTTGTGGCAGCACAGCTGGACACGGCCGTGGAAGAACCGGGACCCGAAGATATCTACACCTTTGGCACGGTATGCCAGATCAAACAGCTGCTCAAGATGCCTGAAGGGCAGACTCGTATCTTGGTAGAGGGCCTTGAGCGAGTTGAGCTTGTCGAGTTTGATGACAGTGATGACTTCTTCTTAGTCAGTATTCAAGAATGGCCCAGCATAGAGCGCGAACTAGATTCTGAAGCGGAAGCTCTGATGCGCAGCAGCCTTCAGAAGTTTGAGGATTATGTGAAATTGGGACGCAAGATCCCGTCTGAAGTCTTGGCGAATGTATCTGGAATCAAGGATCCTGAGCAGCTAGTTGACACGATCGCTGGACAGCTAGCTCTAGCGGTGGAGGAACGGCAGCCGCTTTTGGAGATTCGCTCGGTCAAAGAGCGCTATATCAAACTCTTAGCCCTGTTAACCAAGGAGCTTGAGATTCTGAAGTTGGAGAAGAAGATTCAGGGAAAAGTGCGCAAACAGATGGAGCGTGCGCAGAAAGAGTACTATCTCCGCGAACAGATCAAAGCCATTCAAAGTGAGCTGGGGGAGAAAGAAGACCGGAGCACTGAGGTGGATGAATATAGGAAAAAACTGTCGGAAACGAAAATCCCTAAGGCGGTCCGGGAAAAGGCAGAGAATGAATTGAACAGGTTTGAGCGGATGCCGCCCATGGCTGCGGAATCCGTTGTCGTGCGGAGTTACCTTGATTGGCTGCTGGCACTCCCTTGGAATCGGAGGACAAAGGATCGTTTGGATATTCAGATGGCTGAGACGATTCTTGAGCGCGACCACTATGGGTTGGCCAAGGTTAAGGAACGGATTCTTGAGTTTCTAGCCGTCCGTCAGCTGACGAAAACGATGAAGGGACCTATACTATGTCTTGTAGGCCCGCCGGGTGTGGGAAAGACGTCCTTGGCCAAGTCGGTGGCGGAAGCTCTGAAGCGGAATTTCGTTCGATTGTCTTTGGGAGGAGTCAGAGACGAGGCTGAGATACGTGGTCATCGCCGAACCTATGTCGGGGCACTCCCGGGGAAGATAATCCAATCCATGAAGACCGCTGGCTCAAATAATCCCGTTATTCTGTTTGATGAAGTGGATAAACTCGCCAACGATTTTCGAGGAGATCCCTCGTCAGCCCTCCTCGAGGTTTTGGATCCCGAACAGAACAACGCGTTTGTTGATCATTACATCGAGCTTCCTTTTGACCTCTCGAGAGTACTGTTCATCACAACTGCAAATGTGTTGAATACTGTCCCTCCGGCTCTGCGGGACCGCATGGAAGTTATCGAGATCCCAGGTTATACCGAGCATGAGAAGCTTGAAATCGCGAAGCGGCACCTATGGCGCAAGCAAGTGGAGGCTCACGGCCTCGCTTGGGAGCAGATAAGCATATCTGACAATGCTCTTCTCCGAATCATCAATGAGTACACGCGAGAAGCGGGAGTTCGCAATCTCGAACGAGAGCTTGCGGCTATCTGCCGCAAGTCGGCGGCAGATGTTGTGAAAGGTGACAAGGATCAGATTCGTGTGTCGGCGAACATGCTTGAGCGGTTTTTGGGTATCCCGCGTTACCACTACGCTGTGGCTGAACGTGAGGACCGCGTGGGTGTCGCTACAGGCCTGGCATACACGCAGTTCGGTGGCGATATCCTGTCTATAGAAGTGACCATTGTCAAAGGTAAGGGGAAACTGACTCTTACTGGCAAATTGGGGGACGTCATGCAGGAATCTGCTCAAACCGCTGTGAGTTATGTGCGTTCGCGAGCGGAGGCGTTGGGTATTGATCCGGATTTCCACGAGAAGCACGACATCCATATGCATGTACCTGAGGGAGCTGTCCCCAAAGACGGACCTTCGGCTGGGATCACTATCGCCGTTGCTTTGGTTAGCGCGCTGGCAAACATCCCGGTGCGGCAAGGCTTAGCGATGACGGGTGAGATAACCCTTCGGGGTCGTGTCTTAGGCATCGGGGGATTGAAAGAAAAACTCCTTGCGGCTCATCGAGCCGGCCTCAAACAGATTCTGATTCCGGAGGAAAATAGAAAGGATTTGGAGGAAGTTCCGGAGAATGTACGCCGTAAGCTTGAAATATTTCAGGTGGACCACATGGACCACGTACTGCGGTTGGCTCTGCTCAAAGACCCGAACCTCGGTTCGGATATGAGCGTCCTGGCAGACTCCGAGTTGGCGAAACATACCGATCCGCTTTGGGAGAAGCATCAATGATCGGTGATGGACAGCATGCTGAGTTTCTGCTGTCAGCAGTGAAGGCATCTCAGTATCCTATGCACGAGGCTCCGGAGATTGCCTTGGTGGGACGTTCCAACGTTGGCAAGTCATCGCTGATCAATGCTCTGACAAGGCGGCGCAGGCTAGCCCGCACCTCTAACAGCCCAGGACGGACCCAGACCGTCAATTTCTATCGTTGGGGTGATTTGGTACTAGTTGACCTGCCGGGTTATGGTTTTGCAAAGGTGCCGAAGCACGTGCAGAAGCGTTGGGGCCCGATGATTGAGGAATATCTTGTGAAACGGGATCATCTGGTGGGTGTCATCCAATTGGTTGACATTCGCCACGACCCATCGCGTGAAGACCGTCAGATGGTCGAGTGGCTGCGGTATCTTGGGGTGCCCTTTGCGATTGTCGCCGCCAAGTCGGACAAACTAAGTCCAGCAAGAGTAGAAGCCAGAGTGGCTGC
>SLOG01000206.1 GCA_007132635.1 Limnochordia bacterium | reverse complement strand
GGAGACCCATATCGATGTGGACGGCAGCGGCACACTGACACCAGGCGATTGGTTCCATCGCCAAGAGATCACAGTGGAGAGCTACTACGATGACCCGTTGGATATTCGCCTTCGCCCTTGGGATTGAGTCTGGACACTCACCCAGGAATCAACCAAACAGCAGACGCGCAAAAGGACGGGGCAGCCCCGTCCTTTACTGACATCAAGACTATTTCGAGATTAGAACCTTACCACAACACCGGCGCCGAAGATGGTGCTGGTTACACTGTCGTCAACACTGACACTGCCGTTGCCATCGTTCAATGACATCAAGCCATTTTCTCCTCCGTTGTCACCATTGCCATTGTCGCCATTGCCGTTGTCGCCATTGCCATTGTCCCCATTGCCGTTGTCGCCATTGCCGTTGTCGCCATTGCCGTTGTATGTTTCAGTCACATCGCCCTTGTAACTAAAGCTTTGATAGCTGACTCCGACCTGGACACCGAGCATCTCGTTGATCTGATAGGTCACCGAACCGCGGCCCGTCATCAATACGCTGTCGATAGTACCTTTTGCTTCAGAACCACTAACGTCTGCCCCATTGACTTCGGGGTCAAACACCCAGCTGAAATCGCCTGTGTTAAACGGGGCATAGGACAGATCGCCGCGAATGGTGATCTCAGGGGTGACAGCCATCTGGATACCCGCTCGCCCGTAAAACCCTTTACTGTCCACACTCCAGCTATCATTGCCCAAGTCGGCTTTGGCCGAACCCATGGAGTAGCCGGCACCTAAAAACGCGCTTAGGTCATTGTCTTCGAGGAGCCGATACTTGGCACCGGCCATGACGAGGTTAAGACTTGCGGAGTCAAGCCAATCAACATCCCCAACCGCCTTAAATTCATCGTCGTCCTCAACCTGGCGGGCCCAGCTGGATATGTAGCGGCCTTCCACTACAATATTCGGATATACCTCCGCCTCAGCGTTAATCAAAAACGACCAGTCGCGCGTTTTCAGATCGTCTGCGTCTTCCATTCCAGGACCAATGGTCGTCATCCCAATACCGCCAAAGCCGTCCAACGTGAACTCCATCTCCTGCGCTGCTGCCCCCATGCTGAGGAACAGAGCCATTACCATTGCTAAAACAAGTACTCTCTTCAACATTGACTCCCCCGTTTCAAAATGATTTCCTTGCCCATAGTATTCTACCCCAGAGAATTTTCACCTTCCGTGAATCCAAAAAACTTTCGTCCACAACGGGAAATCGACAACTTTAACGAAAACACGTTCCCCAAAACCCTGTTCGGCAAAAGGAAACGCACTAACAACAGCGAATATATACATAATAGAAACCAACGAATGGTAGGGGGTTCTCCATGAAAAAACTGACTGTGTGTTTCCTCATCCTGCTGCTTACCGCTGTTCCTGCTGCCGCCCAGTTCCATGCTCACGTACAGCTTGGTCTCGGTTCGACTGCGTACGACGACTTCTTCGGTACAGGCCAGGTCAAATCCAGCGATTGGCTCACCGTTGTTTCCGGAACTTTTGTCCCCGCCGATGATCTGCTGGTGGCCGTCACACATTCCGGTGCCCGGGCCCGCACACTGACTCTCGCCGGCACCGACCACGATTTGGGAAGCAGCGACACGGCAACTCGCGGCTTCACTCAAGGAGCGCTCTTAGTGAACGCGTTTCAAGGCAGTGACGTGACCGTGTACGGCGGATTAGGCTACCAGCTGACTCGAGCGAAGGTCAGCCACAGTGCCATCCAAAACGGGGGCGCCACGCTCCAGCAGTCTCTCAACGGCTATGGATTCATGGGCCAAGTTCTGGTCGACATCGATGTCATGGAGGATGTGCTGGTGCAGGCCTCGGTCACAGGGACGCCTTGGTATACATATAAGTATACCCGCGGCAATTCGTCGGAAGACGGACTCCGAGGTTCTGCCTACACGTACCAGGTAGGGGTCAGCTACGAAGTGACTGATGGAATCGGCATCCGCGCCGGCTACATGGGCGGGAATGTCCGGATCCCGCCGTTTGAGTTCCACAACGGCGAAGATATTCCTGTGACGCGAGGCCGCTACTCCAGCATCACCGGAGGGGTAACTCTTACCTTTTGACCAAAACTAGCATGGCGGTTGGCTGCGGCCAACCGCCGTTTTTCCATCACCATTTCCAAAAACGCAGTTCAGCCCCGCAGATGCCGGTAAATCTCCTCCGCTACTCCCCGGCTCACGCCATCCACCTTCACCAGCTCTTCAATCTCTGCCTCGCGGATGCGTTTGACCGAGCCGAAGTACTTGATAAGAGCCTTCTTTCGCTGACTACCCACACCGGGAATATCATCCAGCACTGAGCCCTGGGCTGCTCGGCCGCGCAGCTGGCGATGATAGGTGATGGCAAAGCGGTGCGCTTCATCGCGTATCCGCTGCAGCATGAAGAGGCCTTGCGATTCTCGAGGCAACAGCACCGGATACTGCTGGCCTTCTCGATAAAGCTCTTCGAATTGTTTCGCCAGTCCGACAAACGGAACGTCCACGGCGAGTTCATCACGAACCTCCAGCGCCGAGCTCAACTGCCCCTTGCCTCCATCGACCAGCACGACGTCAGGAAAGTCACTGAAGGACGAGCCCGCGATTTCCCCTGCCTTCTCCCGCAGACCTCGCGAAAAGCGGCGACGCAGCACCTCCTGCATGGCTTGATAGTCGTCGGGCCCGCCTTCCACTGTTCGAATCCGGAACCGCCGGTACTGATCATTGGCCGGCATTCCATCGACGAAAACCACCATCGAGGCTACGACCTGGTTCCCTTGTGTGTTGGATATATCGTATGCCTCTATGCGGCGGGGCGCCGCCGGGAGATCCAAAGCCTCCTGCAGCTCGCTGAGGCCCATTTCCACCTCCCGCTGGCGCCGCTCTTCCTTCGAACGAATCTCATCCAAAACGATCTGAGCGTTCTCCGTGACCATGTTCACCAAGTGCTTTTTGGCCCCGCGCTGCGGTGTCCGCAGATACACGCGGCTCCCTCGCAGCGTACCGAGCCAGTTCTCCAGGACATCTCCATCGTCCACCGCCTGGGACAAGAGGATCTCCCGCGGGACAAAACTCGCCTTGCTGTAGTACTGCTGCACGAAGGCAGCCAACACGGCCTCGCCGTCTTCTTCCGGCGAGCAGTCCAACAGGAAGTGGTCGCGCCCGATGAGTTTGCCGCCGCGGACGAAGAAGACATGCACGCAGGCCAGATCCCCCGCGCGGGCATAGCCCAGCACATCCTGGTCCTCAGCATGCGAAGCCACAATTTTCTGCTTTTCCACGATCTGGCGCAGCGACTGCAGCTGGTCGCGAATACGCGCTGCCCGTTCGAATTCCAGTGCTCCCGCCGCCTGGTTCATCTTGACTTCTAGGTCGGGGATAAGGGCATCATGCCGTCCTTCCAAGAAGACGCAGACTTCGTCGATGATCTCCCTATACGCAGCCGCGTCGATCAAACTGGCGCAGGGAGCGAGGCACCGGCCGATATGGAAGTTGAGGCAGGGCCGATCCTGCTGGCCCGGTTCAATACGTTTCCGGCAGGTTCTAACGGGAAAGAGCTTGCGCAAAAGGTCCAGGGTGTCCCGAACGGCTCCGGCGCTCGTATAGGGCCCGAAGTAACGGCCGCCATCGGCTAAGCGCCGCCGCACCAGCAGCACTCGCGGAAAGGTCTCCTCCATACTCACCTTGATATACGGATAGTTCTTGTCATCCTTGAGACGAACGTTGTAGCGAGGCGCGTGTTCCTTAATCAGGTTGCTCTCGAGAATCAGCGCCTCCACCTCGGAGTCGGTCACAATATACTCGAAATCTTCGATCTGACCGACTAGTACGGCAACCTTGGCGCTGAGGCCGCGGCCATTTTGGAAATATGAACGCACACGATTGCGCAGGTTCAAGGCCTTTCCGATATAGAGAATCTCCCCAGCCTCGTTCTTCATGAGATAAACGCCGGGATTAGTGGGCAGTAGTTTCAGCTTCTCCGTGAGCTCCATGAAAGCACCATCTCCCCTGGCTGCAGACTACCCGCAGCGGCTCTGCATTAGGGTCTTGCTCGCTGCCAAAACCGGGGCCAGAAACTGGCCGGTATACGACGACTCGCAGGCAGCCACTGCTTCCGGCGTGCCCAGCGCCACGACCTCACCGCCTAGTTCGCCGCCTTCGGGTCCCAAGTCGATGATGTAGTCAGCGGTCTTGATGACATCCAGGTTATGCTCAATGACAATTACCGTATCGCCTGCCTCGACAAGTCTCGCCAGGACATCCAGCAGTTTACGGATGTCCTCAAAGTGCAGGCCTGTTGTCGGTTCATCGAGTATATACAATGTCTTGCCGTTGCTGCGCCGACTGAGTTCGGTGGCCAGTTTGACCCGCTGGGCCTCGCCGCCGCTGAGCTGCGTTGCCGGCTGGCCCAGCCGCACATAGCCCAGCCCGACATCGTTTAGGGTCTGCAGTTTGCGGTGTATCTTCGGGATGTTCTGGAAGAACCCCACCGCCTCTTCGACGCGCATATCCAGCACGTCGGCGATGTTTTTGCCTTTGTAACGAACCTCTAGCGTCTCGCGGTTATACCGCGCCCCTTTGCAGACCTCGCAGGGTACGTAAACGTCGGGAAGAAAATGCATCTCGATTTTGATGATACCGTCGCCTTTACATGACTCGCAGCGCCCGCCTTTAACATTAAACGAAAACCGGCCCGGCTTATAACCGCGGATTTTCGCTTCCGGAGCCATGGAGAAGATCTCGCGGATGCCGTCAAAAGCTCCCGTATAGGTGGCAGGATTGGAGCGCGGCGTTCTTCCGATGGGCGACTGGTCAATGTCTATAACCTTATCCAAATTCTCCACGCCTTCGATGGTACGGTGGAGGCCGGCCCGAATCGTCGAACGGTGAAGCTGGTGGGCCAGCTTCTTGTAGAGCACTTCATTGATTAGACTGCTCTTGCCGCTGCCGGAAACGCCCGTAACGCAGACAAACACGCCCATGGGAATGTCCACATCGATGTTCTTCAGGTTGTTCTCCTGCGCTCCCTTGATCCGCAGCCAATTGCCATTGGGTTTCCGGCGTGCCAAAGGAATCGGAATCGACTGCTTCCCGGACAGGTAGCGGCCGGTTATGGAGGCTTCCACACGGCAAATGTCGGCAAACATCCCCTCGGCAACCACCTCACCCCCATGGGAACCCGCTCCTGGGCCGATATCGATAATCCAGTCGGCTTGCCGCATCGTATCCTCGTCGTGTTCCACGATGATGAGAGTGTTGCCAAGATCACGAAGCCCTTTTAACGTTTCCAAGAGGCGGTGATTGTCTCGCTGATGCAGTCCGATACTTGGTTCGTCCAGGATATACAGGACGCCCATTAGGCTAGAACCGACTTGCGTCGCGAGGCGGATTCGCTGGGCCTCGCCTCCGGAGAGGCTGCCCGCCGAACGCTCCAGGGTCAAGTAGTCAAGCCCGACGTTGTTGAGAAACCCGAGGCGTTCGCGGATTTCCTTCAACACCTGGTGGGCGATGAGCGTGTCTCGGTCGGACAGCTCTAGCCCCACAAAGAAATTGTGACACTCCCGGATAGACAGCGCACTGATATCCATAATACTTCGCTCACCGACAGTGACACCCAGCACCTCGGGCCGGAGCCGGCGCCCCCCGCAGTCCGTACAAGGGCGGGTACTCATATACTGCTCAATCTCCTGCTGCGCCCAATCCGATGCACTCTCCCGGTGCCGCCGAGCCAAATGGGCGAGGACACCTTCGTAAGGCGCATCGTACTCGCGGCGGCGCCCCTGCTGATTGGTATACTCGAACGTAACGAGTTCATCGGGAATACCATACAGCAGGATACCCAACTACTCCCCAGGCAGTTCACCCAAAGGTATATTTGGGTCAATCTCGTGGCGGCTGCACACCGCATCGAGAATCGCGGCCAACCAGCGGCTGCCGCTGTTGCGCCAAGGCAGCAGCCCTCCTTCTGCCAACGACAACTGTGGATTCACGACGAGCTCCGGGTCGATCTCCATACGATGCCCCAACCCATCACAAGTCGGGCACGCCCCAAACGGGCTGTTGAAAGAAAACATGCGGGGAGTCAGTTCCTCCATCGACACACCGCACTCGATGCACGCAAACTTCTCACTGAACAGCAGTTCCTGTTCGTCCACAACATCAACGATCACGATACCGTCGCCTCGGGCCAACGCCGTCTCCACCGAGTCCGACAGACGGCCTCGCACGTTGTCCCGCAGCACAATGCGATCAACGACGATTTCAATGGTATGCTTCTTCTGCTTATCTAAAGCGAAATCATCTGTGACTTCCGCCATCTCGCCGTCGACCCTCACCCGGACAAAACCTTCTTTGCGGATCTCCTCTAAGACCTTCTTGTGTTCACCTTTCCGGCCGCTGACAACTGGCGCGAGAATCTGCAGCCGCGTCCGTTCCGGCAATGCCAATATCTGGTCTACGATCTGCTGAATGCTTTGCTGGTTAATGGGCTTGCCGCACTTCGGGCAGTGGGGTTTGCCGATGCGCGCGTACAGCAGCCGCAGGTAGTCATAGATCTCGGTGACCGTCCCCACGGTAGAGCGCGGGTTGCGGCTGGTGGTCTTCTGATCGATGGATATGGCCGGTGACAGTCCTTCGATGAAGTCGACATCTGGTTTGTCCATCTGGCCTAAAAACTGCCGTGCATACGAAGATAGAGACTCAACATAGCGCCGCTGTCCTTCCGCATAGATCGTATCGAAAGCCAACGACGATTTCCCCGAACCGGATAAGCCCGTCAAAACCACAAGCTTATCCCGGGGAATCTCGACATCGATGTTTTTTAGATTATGCTGTCTTGCACCCTTGATGATCAAGCGGTCCTTACTCAAACCGTCATCCCCATTTCCTTTCGCAGACTGTTGATCTCATCCCGCAGCTCAGCAGCTCGCTCAAAGTCCAATTCCTGCGCGGCGTCAAACATCTCTGTCTCTAGCTCTTTGATATGCTGAGCGATTTCCTTAGGTTCCATGGATGCCGTGCGCTGGGCGCGGACGGCTTGGATCTCATACGCTTCTCGTTCTTCGGCAGCACGGGACGCCTGCACGATGTCCCGAATCTCCTTCTTAATGGACATCGGCGTAATACCGTGCTGTTCATTGAAGGCCACCTGGATCTCGCGGCGCCGGTTGGTCTCGTCAATAGCCCGCCGCATCGATCCTGTTATCGTATCCGCATACATGATGACCGTGCCTTCCACATTGCGAGCCGCACGGCCAGTCGTCTGAATCAGGGAGGTCTCCGACCGCAAAAAGCCCTCCTTGTCTGCATCCAGAATTGCGACCAAGGACACTTCCGGCAGATCCAGACCTTCACGCAGAAGGTTAATCCCGACTAGTACGTCAAACACCCCGCTGCGCAGATCCCGCAGAATCTCAATGCGTTCGAGTGTGTCGATATCCGAATGAAGATAGCGAACACGGATCCCCACTTCTTCCAGATAGTCCGTCAAATCCTCGGCCATTTTCTTGGTCAGCGTTGTAACCAACACGCGTTCGCTACGCGCCACTACCGTGTGAATCTCGCCGATGAGATCGTCGATCTGACCTTCGACCGGCCGCACCAAGACCTGAGGATCCACCAAACCTGTCGGTCGGATGATCTGTTCGACGCGCTGCTGTTCATGCTCCTCCTCATAGGGGCCCGGAGTCGCCGAAACAAACACAACCTGATGGATGTGGCGCTCGAATTCGGCAAACGTCAGCGGACGGTTATCAAGGGCCGATGGAAGGCGGAACCCGTAATTCACCAGCGTTTCTTTGCGTGAGCGGTCGCCAAAGTACATGCCGCGCACCTGCGGCAGGGTCACGTGCGACTCATCAACAATCAGTAAATAGTCCTTCGGAAAGTAATCCAGCAGTGTGGAAGGCGTATCCCCTGCAGCACGCCCCGTGAGATGACGGGAATAGTTTTCGATACCCTGGCAGAATCCCATCTCCTGGAGCATCTCCAGGTCATAGCGAGTCCGTTGCTCGAGCCGCTGAGCCTCTAAGAGCTTGTCCTGGGCTTTGAGCTCGGCCAAGCGCGCATCCAGCTCCGCTTCGATGGTGGTAATCGCGCGTTTAAGCTTCTCGTCACTGGTCACGAAGTGACTGGCCGGGAAAATCTTCACCTGCTCCACTTCATCCAAGACTTCTCCCGTCAAGGCATCCAGTTCGAGAATCCGTTCCACTTCATCGCCGAACAGCTCAATACGTATGACGTTTTCGTGGTACGCTGGGATGATCTCGATCACATCCCCCCGTACGCGAAAGGTCCCGCGGCGAAACCCGACATCGTTACGAGCATACTGCAGCCCGACCAAGCGCCGCAGGATGTGGTCCCTGTCGCGAAACTCCCCGTTCTCCAGGGACAGTGTCATACTAAGGTATTCCTCTGGCGAACCGAGGCCGTAGATGCACGACACACTGGCCACGATGATCACATCCCGGCGTTCAAACAGTGCACTGGTGGCAGCATGGCGCAGCCGGTCAATCTCATCGTTTATGGAAGCATCCTTTTCAATATACGTGTCGCTCTGAGGCACATAAGCTTCCGGCTGGTAGTAGTCATAGTAGCTTACAAAGTAGTGAACGGCATTGTCGGGAAAGAACTCCCGGAATTCGTTGCAGAGCTGAGCAGCCAGGGTCTTGTTATGGGCGATAACAAGGGTCGGTTTTTGAACGCGTTCGACCACCTTGGCCATTGTATAGGTCTTGCCCGAACCGGTGACGCCAAGCAGGGTCTGGCCCTGCAGGCCGCGTTCAATGCCCAAAACCAGTTCATCGATGGCCTTGGGCTGGTCGCCGGCGGGTTGATAAGCCGATACCACCCGCAGTGGTTTGCCTGACATAGGATGGCACCCCCTCAATTCAACTCCTGGAATTTCTCTAATAGCTGGCTTCGTGCTCCGTTTTCGCTGCGTGGTACATTTCGATCTCATCGTCCGGTTCGGGCGGCACGACTCCTTCCGGATACTTGAGCACCTCCGACAGATGCACGAAACGCACGTTCGTCTCCAAAACCACTGGCAGCATGTCCCATAAAGCCTTTGCCGTGCGCGGCCGTACATGACCGATAACGACCGCCGCCCCGCGGCTCTGCGTCAGTTCAATGGCCTCCTGTATCTGGCCTCGAATATAGCCTGCGTCGTTTTCGTTATCTAGAAACAGTCGGTTTTCGGCAAAAGGAACCGGTATCTGGCCGGCAACCTGGCGGGTCACCGTGTTTGGCGTCGTTTTACTGTCGAGGAAAAACAGATCCATGTCCTGCAGGACCGTGAAGACTGCTTCCATAGTCCTGTGATCGCTCGTGACCTTCGAACCCATATGGTTGTTCAGGCCCACGACGCCCGGCAGATGGTCGACGTTATTCTGCAGCTGCTGTCGGATCGCCTCAGCCTGCATACCGACCGTTATCCCGCCAGGACCCATGTCCATGGAAGTGTTAAACGGTTCCATCGGCTGATGCAGGATGATCTCATGGCCGCGCTCCGGCGCCTCCAAGGCCACCCGGCTTGACAGAGGGAGGTAGGGCAAAATCGCCTGTGTCAGGGGAAGGGGAAACTCCAGCAGCATGTCCACCGCCATGGATGGGTAGCCCCAATCGTCAATCACCACAGCCAGCAGCACTTCATCACCAGCATCTGGCGGGCTCATGCGCAGATCTCGTTCACCAAAACTACCTGCGGTCACCAGCGAAAAGTTCCACACCCCGGTCGTGACTTCCGCTGCCATCCCCGGAACCTGCGAATGAGCTGTCACGGTGTAGCCATCATCGCCAGCAGAGAGCTGCACGCGAAACCCCTGTTCAGTCATGCTGTCGACGAGTTCTGCTACTGCCGCCGGAAAATCATGATCAAACGCCAACGGAATCAAGGCTATGTCGACAATGTCCGTGCTCCACTGAACCCACTGGTCACCGAGCATATCTTCCCAGTGTTCCAGCGACGGATCGGAAGCCAAGACACGATAGTCTTGGCTGTGCCAGAAATCGCGCATAGCAAACGGGTGGTCCTTAAGCCCGCCGTTGACAACCAACGCCGACACTTCTTTCGGCTCACCGGACCAAGGACTCCAGAGTATCAGCAGCACCCCGGCTGCCGCAGCCGCGATAAGAGGGAGGTACAATGAAAACCGAGACGTCCGCTTCAGCCGCATATCACGGTGTCCTCCTCGCAAATAGTCGACGTATCCAACTAGGAATTAGACCGTCGCGGAACTCCATGAAAACACCCTGACCGCGGTGCGGAGCGAGAATGATGCCGATGGGAGGGATAGTTCCCCGGTACGAGACGGTCCGCGCCGCCATGCCTTCCAAGACGTTCTTTACATGGAAATCTGGGTTCACCAGCCACGGCTGCATTTCGCCCATCAGAGCTTTGGGAGTCGCGACCGGCCGGTCGTTTACCGAAGTAATGATGTCACCCATCCGCAAGCCCATGGCTTCAGCCGGAGAGTGCGGCCGGACATCCAACACCATGACGCCTTCGTCCAGCGTAAACAGCGGCACCCCTTCGCGTTCTCGCTTCTGCCCCTTATGGATCACCCACTCGTGGGCAAGAGGAGAGAACAGCGCGGCAGCCCACGCGGCCAGCGACACATACATGGATGCAATAGCAAGCGACAAGAGACCCACACTAAAGGCAAAAAGGAGAGCCGCCGAAGCACGCGCCTTAGTTTGCGGACTGCTTGTCACAGCCACATCACTATAACCCAAAGCGGCTATGACGGGGAACGTTAGATAGATCATGGAATGCTCCATCGGCACAGGGGTGGTTGGTTGGATCAACGGCCACCAATCGGGCATCGCCATCGTCTCAAAACCGATACTCGCATCGGCGAAGACCATGCCGATTAGGGCCACAAAAGGCAGCGGCCACACCCGCTGCAAACTAAAACCACCCACCACGCCACCGGAATCGTGCTTCAGATAAATGGGAGTTGGCCGCTGACCGCCGTGCATCCAGATCAAGACGGCCTCCACCATGTGAAGCAGGGCAACTAGAGCCATCACAGCAGGCACATGAATCTGCGGCGCTCCGAACACCAGCGATACCAGGCTGACTATTCCGCCAGCGTACGCAAAGCACATAAACCGGGGATGCACCAGAAGGAGAGCCGCCGCTGTACCCCACAGGTAAAGAATCCCTGTCTGCGATAACGATACACCCAAAAACAAGAAGGCAACAGATGCTAGCAGCCCTCCGATCAAGCCATATCCGAAACTCTGCAGCGTATCCCGCCACGGCGCGCCGCGCTGCAGTTGAAACATACTCGCCTCTAGAGCATGTACCTTGCGGTACTGGTTATTGACCATCAGTAAGATAAATAACAGGATGAGCAGGTAGCGTACATCGGAAAACAAAATGGGAATCGCGCGGAAGATCATCAACCAAAGTTCCCAAACATCCAACAACAAGGTCACCTCGTTTCCTGCTGGTCAGAAAGAAACCCCGGGAAGTCCCCGGGGGCAGCTCTACTCGCTGGATAACTGACCCAAGAGCAGTTCAACTGCTGTGTCCAGCTGGACGTCCGGCACATCTGTCTCGTTCAGATAGAGGTCAACCTCTTCGTCTTCATCGATCTCCACGATCACATCCGGAATGATGCCTTCCTTGTCAATGTTATGGCCGCCAGCCGTCAGATACACCTGTTCTGTCAAAGTCAGCGCACTGCCGTCCCGCAGCGGATGCACCGACTGAATCAATCCTTTGCCAAAGGTCTTTGTCCCAACCAGTGTCGCCAACTTCGTATCCCGCAGCGCGCCAGCCACTATCTCCGATGCACTCGCACTACCGCCGTTGATCAAGACAACCATGGGGAGCGGAGTGCGCGTCCCGTCTTCGGAGGCATCATAGGACTCGCGCCGCCCATCGCGGTCTTCAACAAAGAGCAGCGGACCTTCGGAGATAAACTCGTTCGCAACCTCAAGTGCAGCGGATAATGTGCCGCCGGGATTAAAACGAAGATCCAGAATCAGCGCCTTCATCCCCTGTTCTTCCAGGGAATCTAGGGCTTCTCGTATCTCCGATGCCGTACGGTCCGAGAAGTTCGACATTTCGATATACCCGATCTGATGGTCGAGCAGCTTGGCTTCTGTCACCGATTCTACGTTTATAATATCCCGCACAATCGGCACGTCAAACTCGTCTTCATCCCGACGAATTGTCAACGTGACGTCGGTATCGGGGTCGCCTCGCATGAGACTGACAGCTTCATCCATGGACATATACGTCGTTGGCTTGCCGTCGATACCAACGATCTTGTCGCCGCCCCGTAGGCCGGCAGCCTCACCGGGAGTCCCTTTGATAGGAGCAATAATCGTGATCTGGTCGTCGCGCATACCTACCATGATACCAATACCGCCGAATTTGCCTTCTGTACGGGTCATCATCATCTCGAACGAATAGGGGTCCATGAAACGAGAATAGGGATCGTCCAAGGCCTCTGCAAGCATACCATTGATTGTACCATGTTTCACATAACTCCGTATAAGATCAAATACATGCACCGGCTGGTAGTAGCGGGTGCGTGCGATGGCGATGATTTCCATCACCGTGCTAGCCTGCTGCCATTCCGCTTCTTCGCTGCCGGCGCTCACATGGTTCATGACTATTCCCACAGCGGAAAACACCACGACGAGCATCATGATGCCCACAAAAAGACCAATCATTTTTCGTTTCACCGAATCACCATTCCTCTCCCG
>SLOG01000073.1 GCA_007132635.1 Limnochordia bacterium | reverse complement strand
GTTGATTATCCCGTGGCTCAGAAATGAGGTAATCAACAGCCTTCCACAGGAGGGTCTGGATTTGGTAGCGAGAGATATCATGGTCAAGGATCTGATTACTGTCGGACGGGAAGCCTCACTTAAGGATATTGCGAAGCTTATGGTGGAGCATGAAATAAGCGGGATACCTGTAGTGGAGGACGGAAAACTCTTGGGAATGGTCACAGAAAGCGATCTTCTTGTTAGGGCCAAAAACCTGGATCTACCAACCTTTCTTCCTTTTATCGGCGGGATCATCTATCTTGAGAGCCCGGAAAGACTTGAACGCGAACTGCAAAAAGCTACGGCGACTACGGCAGCTGAGATCATGACAAAGCGGCTGCATTCAGTGGAGCCTGACATGCCGCTTTCGGACATTGCAACGTTGATGGTGGAGAAGAAGATCAACCGGTTACCCGTGGTGGAGGACGGCAAACTGGTGGGTCTCATAACCCGCAGTGACGTTGTGCGTGCCGTGGCGGCCGAGATGGAGTAAATTGGGGTGAGGCGGGATGAATCAGCTGACACGGCCGGTATGGGCAGAAGTCGATCGGGCTGCCATTGCCCATAATGTAGCAGAGTTTCGGCGGCTTATCGATACGGATTGCCAGCTTATGGTTGTAGTCAAGTCCGACGGATACGGCCATGGTGATTTGGAGACGGCTCGCGCAGCGCTGGCTAGCGGTGCTAGTTGGTTGGCGGTTGCTCTCCCCGAAGAGGGCGTCAGGCTGCGTCGTTCTGGTATAGCGGCTCCAATCTTGGTATTGGGTTCGCTGGCGGCTGAACAGCTGGAAATGTGTGTGACCAAAGATCTGGTGGTGACGGTATATCAGTGGGAGCAGGCCCAGGCATTGTCTCGTATCGCCAGCCGGCTTCAGAAGACGGTCCGAGTGCACGTTAAGGTCGATACTGGAATGGGTCGTTTAGGGATCCCTGTTGAACAGGCTGTCGATTTCACTGCCGGGCTTCAGAGGCTTCCTGGAGTTGAGGTACAGGGGGTGTTTACCCATTTTGCCACGGCCGACCAACCATTAGGTGAATACGTTCGGTTTCAACAGCAGCGATTTGGTGAAGCGTTAAAACAGCTCACAGCCGCGAGGCTTCGGATTCCTCTCCGTCACAGCGCGAATACGGCTGCGACTTTGTATCTGCCGGATACCCACATGGACATGGTGCGGGTTGGGTTGGGAATCTATGGGTTGCTGCCGATACCCAGCAAATCCGTGCCAGGTGTCAGTCTAAAACCAGCTCTCAGTCTGTTTGCGCGTGTGACCTCTGTTCGTCGCGTCTCGGCGGGTACCGCCATCAGTTATGGTACTTCTTATGTGACATGGAGAGAAACCAGCATCGCTGTTCTTCCTATTGGATATGGAGACGGTGTCTCTCGGCAGCTAGGTAATCGCGGCTGCGTGCTGCTGGATGAAACGCGGTTCCCTATAGTCGGTCATGTGACGATGGACCATATCATGATTGATGTCGGAGATCATCCTGTGCAGATTGGAGATGAAGCTGTTCTTCTGGGTGGACAGGCCGCCGACGCGGTAACCGCAGACGAATGGGCCGACTGGATGGGAACAATCAGCTATGAGGTCACCTGTATGATTGGTTCTCGCGTTCCTCGAGTGTATGTGCAGCGAACCGATGCTCGATAGGTCTGCTGGGGACGGGAACTGAAGGAGGAATGTCTGCATGGAGCATCCGGACATGCATGATGTGATTCAACTTTACCAGAGCATGTTTGGTCCGCTGACGAGTGGTCAGAGGGACAAGCTCTATCAAGCCTATGATGAGGGGATGTCGCCCTTTGTGATTGGCTGTGCAGTGCTCCGTGCCAAACAGGAGCAGCGGCAGAAGACAAAATCGGGCCGGCTCAAGCGGATTTCTTTCAACTACATTTGGGCAATTATCGAGGATTGGCTGGTACACGGTCTTTTGGACGAACAGCGGTTTCGCGGCTATTGGGACGATATGCAGCGGCGTCTGACGCAGGGGGGAGGTAAGTCACATGGCAAGACTGATCTGCAGAAAACGCGAGCAGATTTCCAGTATTCAAATCCAGAGCCGCCGCCAAAGGGGTTCTTCTCATTCCTGGATGACTAGTGTTCCTATCCTGCGAACACTTCGCGGCGATTCGGAGCAGATTTGTTCAGACTGCGGTGGCGTTCGTCGGAAGTTTTACCGGAGGCATCCGTTTCCTGTACCAGGACTCGCTTCCAAAGGACTCTGGCTTACAACAGACTGTCGCTGTGTGGCTGACGCGCGGCGTGTCCGGCGAGAGGAGTTGACGGCAGCGACTCGCGTTACCGCATCAGACCCTCTGCCGCCGGCTCTGCAGAATCATGATTTTGTGTCGTTTTCGACGGGCCCTCACAATAAACAAGCTTACCAATATGCCTTTAAATTTGTCCAGGGTTTTAACAAACTGCGCGATGGGAAAGGTTTGCTTTTCTACGGGCGTTCGGGCAGCGGCAAGACACATCTAGCCTGTGCTGTTGCTAATGCCCTTAAGACGAAACATCGAGTGGCTTTTGCGTATGTACCTAGCTTACTGGATCAGCTCCGGGCACAGGAGGTCGATCTACATCGTCTGCTTAGCGCTGATCTGCTAGTGTTAGATGACTTAGGCAGTGAAAGGCCTACGGATTGGTCTTTGGAAAAACTTCTTATCATTGTGGATGGGCGGTTAAACGAATATCGACCCACTGTGTTTACGACAAACTATCCCCTTGAGGAGTTGGAAAAACGGTTAGGCATGCGTTTGGCGTCGCGCATAATCGGTACGAATCTGCGCATCCTTGTACAGGGGAATGACTATCGGCTTCAGCAGTCCGGTTTTCGCCAGCCGCGTTAGGCGCCGCCGTTGCGGCAGAGGGAGGAATGCCTGTGCAGTGGTGGATACGAAGAGCCCAAATAGCCTGTGGAGACAGGTGGGTATACGGTAGTGTAGTCATTGATGACGGTCGCATTATCGGAATCACCTCGGGAGACGCTGTGGGTAACAATGTTAACGTGATTGACGCTGACGGCGGATGTGTGCTGCCAGGCCTTATCGATTGCCATATTCACGGGGCCAATGGGAGCGACTTCATGGATGGGACTCAGGAAGCGATTCTGTCCTTAGCTCGGTACTGCGCGTCCGTAGGCACAACCGGCTTTGCCGGGACCACCGTAACTGCTTCGCCGGACAGACTACGAACAGCCTTGGAAACGGCGGCCTCCTATGAACGACCGCACGACGCAGCCCAGCTCTTGGGTGTCCACGTGGAAGGGCCCTTTATCAACCCGGTGAAGAAGGGGGCCCAGTATGAACCGGCTATTCGGCTGCCGGATGCTGCG
>SLOG01000425.1 GCA_007132635.1 Limnochordia bacterium | reverse complement strand
CGTTGGTAATGTTGTTCATTCTGTTGTCTGTGGTCGGGCTGCACACACGGGTCGCGGTCGCCGGTGTTTCGGGTTCCATGGCTGTTTTTTATCCGGAATTGGCTGGATATGCCGCACCAGAGTGGGTAGAGGAAGGACTGCGGTTGACTTACTACGTCGCTTCGGCAAGCATCCCAGAAGGACGGCACGTCTATTTCCAGGACGATGATGGGATGTTCGTGGACCAGTTTGGCAACCGCTACAGGAGGGAAACTGCAGAAGCGACCTCTGGTCATGGTTTGATGCAGGTGGATGTTTTGAGTACCGGTAAATGGTGTGTGTTGGACGTAAATCTTCTTCCCTACGTAGGAACTGCCCCGTATGTCACCTCCCTGACACAGCGATTGTCGGTTGTGGATGTCGCGGCGGCCGCAGGGGATTACTGGCTGCCCCCCGAATTCCTGGCCTTGCTGCCTGCGGGTGAACATGGGCGGCTCCGCATCGTACGCATGCCGTACAGCATAGGGGGACGGACATATCGGGCCATCCGGTTCCACTATGAAGAAGGCCGGACAGTGTTTGTCTATGACCTGGATTCGGGCGTTTTGATCTACTATGGTACGGGCGGTGTTTCGTCGCTCTCAAAGGGCTTCACTTACGACCTAGACCGAGCGGGTGCTTCTTTTCTCACGCACACGGAGTTAATTGACATGCGGGTCATCCAGTGGCCTTGGGCTGGCAGTAAGCCGCCGAGTTGGTTGAGCGATGTTCAGAGCCTGCATTACTCCGGAGCTGTGTCGGTGCAGATACCTGGAACGCCGGTGTTCCCCATAGGCCTGGAAGCTTCTGTGCGTGTTTTGCGACGCGGTCTTACTTGGTTTCTGAGTGAGACACAATCTGTTTTGGCGTCACCACCAGGCCTTCCCCCAGTGCCTACAACCATGCTCACGGTAAGCGGGGTCGTGCAGGCAGGTGGATTGTGGCTGCCACCTCAAGCTGCAGATAAGCTGGAGGCAGGACAGGTGTTGGACGTGGATTCGGTTACAGGTGTGGTAACGTCTGTGTCGGCCGTGGGCAAAACGGAAGACGGGGTACCCATGATTACCATTCGCGAGGATGGGCATGAGGGGGTGTTTGTCAACGAGTTCACTTACAGAATGGACACGGGTTTGATGACGGCGTGGCGTCATTACCAGGCGCAGTTCAACCAACTTCAGGAAATCTATTTGACGGATGTACGCTAGTGAAGGAGGTCAAAGGAGGGTGAGACTTGGAGCCAAACATTTCCTCCAAGTCTCACCCTGTTTAGAGTCGGTGCGTCTGATTTAGTTCATTGTTCAAACGTCGTCCAGTTGGTGTGGCGGCCAGTCCGCCCTTCGAGGTCTCTCGTAAGGAATCGGGCATACTGCGTCCGATCAGCTTCAGGGCATTTACGGTTTCATCGAACGGAACGACGGCGGGTATACCTGCTGCGGCCATGTCCGCGCACATCACGGCATTGGCTGCAGCGCAGGCGTTGCGTGTAATGCATGGAACCTCAACCAAGCTGGCTATAGGGTCGCAGACCAATCCCAACAGGTTTTGGAGTGCCAAAGAGGCCGCGTCGAAGATTTGCGCATTGGTTCCACCCATGAGGTACATCAGGGAGCCGGCTGCCATGGCTGAAGCTACCCCGCATTCGGCCTGGCAGCCACCTTCGGCTCCAGAGATAGGTCCTTGGGCGGCGCTGATTGTTCCTATACCGGCGGCAGTGAAAAGGGCATCGACCAGTCGTTCGTCTGTTTCTTTTTGGCCGGCGGTAGCCAGCAAAGCTCCCGGTACAACACCACAGCTGCCGGCCGTCGGGCAAGCAGCGATTCGGCCGAGGCTGGCATTGTGCTGGGCTACACCCAATGAGTACATTGTGATCCGCTGCAGCTGCGGATCACCGATCAACCGTTTCTGCTGGCCCGCCTCCCGCACTTTCTGTCCGTAACCTTTTGCTAAGTGGGCGTAGGTCCCCGGGTCGGCTAACCCTTTGGCCACGGACTCACGCATGACAGCAAGTGTCCCGTGCATCTGCTGCCGAATCGCCGCAGGGTCTACGCCGGATCGTATATGCTCATACTCGATAACCGCTTCGGGAATCGTTTTGTTTTCTGCCTCGCACAACGCCAGCAGCGCTGCAGCGTTCGCTAGTTCCATGGACTATCCCTCCCAATATGTCAAAACCGGCTAAGGGTACGGACTTGTTGGACTCCGCGCACTTGTTCGACGCGATGTCGTACTTCACTGCTGATTGGATCGTCAGTTTGGGCAACCAGCAGTGCATCCGAACCTCTTTTCACGCGGCTTACCTGCATAAATGCAATGTTTATCTGCATCTCCCCCAGTACGCGGGTGATTTCCGAGATGACTCCGGGTTCGTCGCGATGACGGGAGATCAACGTTGTGTAGGTACCATCGCATGATACCTCAAACCCATCGACTCGGAATATACGTATCCGTCCGCCGCCGATGCTCGCACCCTCAATCGTTACGGCTTCTCCCTCACCCCGAAGAATCAACCTAACGCTGTTAGGATGTACATCGCCTAAATCGGTCTCTTGAAACTGGTAGGTAAGGCCTGCAGCATGCGCCTTTTCCACGGCCTTAGGGATGGAAGGGTCGTCCATGCGCATGCCCAAGAGGCCAGCTATTAGCGCAATGTCGGTGCGGTGTCCCCAATAGGTCGCTGCGAAGGAGCCGTGCAGGTAAATATCTGCCTCTTGAAGCCGGACACCAAGAATTTGCCGACTAGCGTATCCTAGACGGACAGCTCCTGCCGTGTGCGAGCTAGACGGTCCAACCATTATGGGTCCAACGATTTCAAAGATTCCTATCTGCGACATGGTTCGATTTCCTTTCTGCGGGTTACTCTGGCTTCGGTTGCATCCTTCGCTTATTCGCCATGCAGGCGGATAATCCTGTGCTGCGCTGTTTCGCGCAAATTGAATGAACGATTGATTCTTTCTCTGTATCTGGCTAAAGATTGCTTTGCGGCAGACCGATAGGGGTAAGAGATATGGCTTCGTTGGCTTGGCGATGAGGACAAAGCATACACTGTGGTTTGGGTTCTACTACAACAAAGACAAGGTGGTCGATGTAATGCGAAGTGTTCGGACGCAGTTAACGGTGTTTGCTGCGGGGTTGGTGTTGGTTGTGTGCTTGGCCTTCGGATTTGGAGGGTATTTTTTGTCGAGTCAAGCGTTGGTCGACTCGGCCGAGGAAGCACTTGTCGAGATGGCGGAAACAACAGGCATGCTTACTGCTCAGCAGCTAGACCAGATGGTAGAGACCTTAACGGTCTTAGCGGCTCGCCGCATTCTGACCGACGGAACTCCTTTTCAGGAAGTGGCTCG
>SLOG01000339.1 GCA_007132635.1 Limnochordia bacterium | reverse complement strand
TTTTGGTTTGCTCCTCGGTAGCTCAACGGCAGAGCATCCGGCTGTTAACCGGAGGGTTGTAGGTTCAAATCCTACCCGGGGAGCCAGTTTCGCACCGATCCCCTGTGGGTCGGTGTTTTTTTGCTCTTGGTGCGGTGGTCAGAGATTACTGCTCAACGTGACAGCCGGTCTGTTTTTCTGTATAATCGAATAAGGGACCGGCCGTAAGAGCAGAATCTCGATTTGGTCGCACTGTACCAGTGGAGGAGGCATGTAAATGGTTGACTATCACATTCATCTAGAAAATGGCCCGCTCACCGTAGAGTGGATACGGAAGTTTTGGGATCAGGCGCAAGCGAGAGGGATTTCGGAGATCGGTATCACTGAACACTGCCATAAATTTCGAGAATGGGCTCCGGTGTTTCATCATCTCCAGGAGGGACCGAATTCCTATTCGTACATGCGGGAATGGTTAGCTCGCGATTTTCAAAGCTCGCTCTCTGATTATGTTCGGGTTCTTCAGGAGGCACGCGAGTCTGGAATTCCGATTAAAATAGGGATCGAGGCGGACTTCTTCCCTGAAAAAGAAACACAAATTCATGACTTGTTAACCGCCTATCCCTTTGATTTCGTCTTAGGATCGGTACACACTATTGGTATGTGGGGATTTGACTATGACCCCGACTGCGGCTGGGAAGGTCGAGATATCGACCAAGCCTACCATGATTACTACGCAATATTGGCTCAAGCCGCTTCTTCGGGTTTATTTGATACGTTGAGTCACTTTGACGTGATCAAGGTCTTTGGTCATCGAGCCGTTGAATCAATGGAGGCTGACGTTGATGCTGTTCTGAAAGCCGCCCGGGGTAGTGGTGTGTGCATTGAAGTCAGCACAGCGGGTCTTCGCAAACCGGCCAAGGAGATGTACCCAGCTGAGTGGATCCTTTCACGAGCAGCAGAGCGCCAGATTCCTATTACTTTTGCTTCGGATGCACATCGCCCGGAGGAAGTTGGTCAGGATTGGGAAAAGGCGATTATCTTGGCGCGACGCTGCGGATATCGTGAATATAGGGTTTTTGCGGCCCGGGAGTCCTATGCTCAGAAGATTCCTAAGTAGCTTGATCAGGCCTGCAAACCGGACTTGGTCTTTCCAGGAAGGCGTTGATTTTCTCCGCTTTTCCACGGACGAGGGCATCACAGCACCTCGTTTACCTAGCATTTAAGGTAGACGAGGTGAGCCGGCACTCGTCAAAATCGAGAAAATAAACGGCCTTCTAGAGAATAGCATTTACTATTATTTAGCTTAGCCGCGAGCAGGATTTTGGCACTGTTTCTTGAATACTATAAATAGGAGCGAGTTGGCAGCCGTTTCTCCAGGTTACCCTGTGCCAAGAAAGGAAAACGCTATGAGAAATGGAGCTCTTACCAACCGGCCTTTTGCAGTGACCATGGGCTTGGTTGTTCTCGTCTCCCTGTTGGCGGGTTGGCTTGGCGGCGGTCTGCCAGTGTTTGATGAGGAAATGGCTATTGCAGAGCGTACTCTGCCTGTGGTTAAATTGGAGTTTGTGAAGTTAGATCCGTTGGAACTAAAGGAAACCGAGAGACCGCTATCGGATAGGCATCTGGAGTTGAAACCCGCGGGAATACCCGGATTCGAACATGTGAACAAAGCACAGGCTTCGGTGCAGAGAGCTGATGCCGATGCGGCCGCAGAGTCTGACACTGAGCAAGTTGCTGCTGCGGCTTTGGGGTCGTATCAAGTGCGACCAGGAGACAGCTTGTATTTGATCGCGAAAACCTATGGTTCCTCCGTGGTTGCGCTGCGTGAACTTAATGACTTGCCGGACAACGTCATTAGGCATGGACAGGCGCTGCAGGTTCCTTTGGACACCGTGCGCGACTATCCGGTTGGTGTTTCTTTAACCCACCAGGAAGTTGATTGGATTGCCCGCATGGTGCATGCTGAAGCTCGGGGTGAGCCTTATTTGGGTCAGGTTGCCGTTGCTTCGGTTATTCTCAACCGACTTTCCAGCCGCTCGTTTCCCAACACGATTCGAGAGGTTTTGTACCAGCCCAATGCTTTCCAGCCGATTCGCAACGGGTCGTTTGAGCGGCCAGCCAACGAGATGGCGCAGCGCGCCGTTTCAGAAGCTCTTCAGGGTCATGATCCAACAAAGGGTGCCCTGTACTTCTTTAACCCGAGGCTCTCGAATGATCGGTTCATGCATGCGCGTCCTACAGCATTGACGATCGGTCAACATCGGTTTATGTATTAGAAGGGTGACGACGGCCGCGATTTTAGGAGGGGTTAGGCAGTGGATTTTGGTTTTTCATTCGGATACCTTTGGGCGAGTGGAGTGGTTCTCCTCATCGCCTTTTTTGTCGTTAATGTCCTCGTTAAGAGGATTGTCGGCAGCCGGCCGCATTGGATTCTTCGGCTTTTTGGCTCTGTGATTATTTCCATTGGTTTGGTCATGGGGCTTCTGCATCTTTACGTGTATCAGGGGTTTGGACCGCAGGGAGACATCTACCGCCGAGGCAGTCCCGAACGCCCATGGATTTCCATAACCTTTGACGACGGGCCACATCCTACCTGGACACCCATGATTCTAGATATCTTAGAGGAGTATGACGTGCCGGCTGCCTTTTTCATGGTAGGCAGTCACGTCACCCGATATCCCGAAACGGCGCTGCTTGTTGCCGCTGCAGGTCACGAACTCGGAAATCACACCTATGATCACCGCAACGTTCCCACTCTGTCCACGGCCGAATTGTCAGCCCAAGTGATGCGGACAACATTGGCAATTCTCGAAGTGACAGGCGAATACCCAAAGTACCTTCGGCCTCCCCGTGGCATGTACGACGTACGTCTCCGACGACTATCTGAGTTTCTAGGTCAGGATTTAGTTCTTTGGAGTCTATCTGGGCAGGATTGGCGGCCAGGAACCAGCGCGTCGCGAGTAGCGCGAACTGTGGTGAATCAGGCCCGGCCAGGGGATATTCTGTTGTTTCACGACAGCGGCGCTTTGGTCGCTAGTGAAGGAGCATCTCGCCAGGTGACCGTGGATGCGCTTCCGCTCGTCATCGAAGGTATTCGCTCCAAGGGGTTAGAGTTTGTTCCTCTCAGTCAGCTTCTGCAGTACGCGGAACCAGAGACCGATGAATTTGAATCTGCCTTGGAGGAGTAAGGAAACGAGAGCTGTTTCGCTGAACAGCTCTCGTCAGAAAGGTCTTGTGTATGCGGCTAAACAAGGGCTGCGGTGTCTCGGGCGATTACGACCTCTTCGTCCGTGGGGATGACAAAGACTCTTACAGGGGAGTCTGCTGCAGCAATATCAACTTCTTCGCCGCGCTTTTTGTTTTTGGACTCGTCGATACTGATACCGAGATAAGATAAACGCTGACAGATAGCGGTCCGAAGCGAAGGAGTGTTTTCGCCGATGCCGGCCGTGAAAGCGATGGCATCGACTCCATCCATAGCTGCTGCATATGCACCGATGTATTTCCTTATCCGGTATTCGTAGAGATCGTAAGCGATTTTCGAAAGGGTGTTGTCTTCTTCGACACCTTTTTCAATGTCACGCATGTCGCTAGCACCGGCGATCCCGTAGAGTCCCGAATGCTTATTCAGCAGCGAGTTTATCTCGCTGAGGTTTAGGTTTTCCTTTTCCATAATGTAGAAAATAGCTCCTGGGTCGATGTCCCCGCTTCGAGTCCCCATCATAAGGCCCTCAAGCGGAGTAAAACCCATCGAGGTGTCCACCGAGCGGCCGCCATCAATCGCTGCAATGCTCGCCCCGTTGCCTAAATGACAGGAGATGATCTTCAGTTTGACAAGGTCTTGATCCATCAAGGCGCCTATCCGGTCGGCGATATATTTGTGACTAGTGCCGTGAAAACCGTAACGACGAACCTTGTATTTTTCGTAGAGAGAATAAGGTACGGCATACAAGTAGGCGTGCTTCGGCATGGCTGCATGGAAGGCTGTGTCGAAAACGGCTACTTGGGGTGTGCCGGGCATAAGCTCTTCTGCGGCCCGGATTCCGGCCAAATTGGCGGGATTATGCAGGGGTGCCAAGTCGATCAGCGACTCTAAGATGCCAATTGTCTGTTCGTCGATTTGGACAGAGTCGGAAAAGTTTTCCCCGCCATGCACAACGCGGTGACCGACGGCATCGATCTCTGTGACGCTTCTGATGCTGCCGTATTGATCGTCAACTAGTAGATTGAGGCACTCTTGAATAGCAACGGTGTGGGCGTGGATTGGTTTCGTCCGGTTCACTTTCTCCCTGCCCTCGGACTGATGCGTAACGACAGCGTTATCCTGCCCGACCCGTTCGACTTTGCCTTCTGCCAAAACGGACTCATCCGTCATGTCGAATAGCTTATACTTTAGAGATGATGAACCACAATTAAGTACGAAAATCTTCATAATACGAGTCCTCCTGTTTCTTAGCGGTTCTGCTACAGCGCCGTCTCGGCAGCGGTGAAAACTCGATCTCTGTGACATGGTCCCTGTTGCATATTCCATAGCGAAGGGCGTTTCCCTGCTCCAAGGGTGTAGTTTTTTCCTAGCCGCGTGAAAGAATGCACAAAGACTTGTGTTTTCGGCGAAGTGTGATAGAATAGCTTTCAATGAAGAGCAGACTCGACGACTACTTTTGGAAAGGGAGGGTTTCATGGACTTCGACCGCAAGTTTGGCAAAGAGGGCCTCACCTTTGACGACGTTCTGCTGGTTCCGGCTGCCTCGCGAGTTCTGCCGGCTGAGGTTAGTGTGAAGACCCGTCTCACGAAGCGGATTCAGCTAAACATTCCGCTGATGAGTGCCGGGATGGACACGGTGACCGAAGCGCGGCTGGCGATTGCCATCGCACGCGAAGGAGGGATGGGTGTAATACACAAGAACCTATCCATTGAAGACCAGGCAGGGGAAGTCGACATGGTGAAACGTTCTGAGAGCGGTATCATAGTCGATCCGATTTTCCTGAAGGCAGAAGACAGTGTACAAGATGCCCTCGCTTTGATGGCTCGCTATCATATTTCCGGAGTGCCCATAGTCGACGATCAGCGCAAGCTGGTTGGCATCCTAACGAATCGAGACTTGGTGTTTGAAGAAAACTTCGATCAGCCCATTGACAATGTAATGACGAAGAACAATCTTGTCACGGCTCCTGTCAACACGAGTCTTGAGGATGCTAAGGCGATACTGCACCGACACAGGATAGAGAAACTGCCGTTGGTTGATGAGGCGTATCGACTCAAAGGTCTTATCACCATCAAAGATATCGATAAGGCTCGTAAATTCCCTAATGCCGCTAAGGACAGCCGCGGTCGACTGCGCGTGGCCGGTGCCGTTGGGGTGGGTCCTGATGCCATCGATCGCGTTAATGCTTTGGTTAAGGCAGGTGCCGACGCTGTCGTTATAGATACGGCCCATGGGCATTCCATTAAGGTGGCACAAACTACGGTCAAGATCAAAGAGTCTTTTCCAGAGACTGCCGTTATTGCTGGAAATGTGGCTACCGGCGCAGGCGCTGAGTCGCTGATACGTGCTGGAGCTGACGCGGTTAAGGTAGGGGTCGGTCCTGGTTCCATCTGTACGACTCGGATTGTCAGCGGAGTTGGTGTCCCACAGGTGACGGCTATTTGGGATTGCGCCCAAGTCTGCCGCCAATACGGTATACCCGTCATTGCCGATGGAGGCGTGCGTTTTTCTGGCGATATCGTGAAAGCCATTGCAGCTGGAGCCGATGCGGTTATGCTGGGCAGTTTGTTTGCGGGCACAGAAGAGAGTCCAGGTGAGCTTGAGATTTACCAAGGCCGCAGTTACAAAGTGTATCGCGGTATGGGTTCGATTGGTGCCATGAAGGCTGGCAGTAGTGATCGGTATTTCCAGGATAGTGCACGAAAGCTTGTTCCGGAAGGAATCGAGGGTCGCGTGCCTTACAAGGGAACACTTTCAGAGGCGGTGTATCAGCTGATCGGTGGAGTTCGTTCGGGTATGGGCTACTGCGGGACTGCAGCCATTGAGAGACTCCAGACCGATGCCTGCTTTGTGCGCGTGACAGCGGCAGGCATGCAGGAGAGTCATCCTCATAACGTGCAGATAACCAAAGAAGCGCCGAATTACCAGATGTGATATGGCCGTTCATCGCGGATGGGCAGTCGCGTCTATTGTTGTCTGGCTGGTTTTGGGGATTGTAGGTCCTCTTTTTGTGGGCACATCGCCTGACGCTTTGCTGTGGTGGACAGTTGTCCAGCAAGGTTGGCTCGTTTTTGGCGGGCTGATGGCGCTCCGCGGCACGCGGCTTTTTGTATGGAACCTCTCTGAAGTGGCGCGAGGGGCCGTTGCCGGCATTGGTATCTATGTTGTTAACGGCATTGCAGCTGTTCTTACCGTTGAACTGGCCATGCGCTGGTTGGGCGCGGATATGATTGTCGAACTGCTCGAACTCGAACGGGGCAGTATGGAGCTGCTGGAGCAGATTGCCACGGGCCGAGGAGCTTGGGTTGTCCTGGCGTTGGTAGCTCTGGGAGCCCCTCTGAGTGAAGAGATTTTTTTCCGGGGAATCGTTTTGAACGGTCTTCGACGGCGCTATTCGCCGGCAATCGCGTTGCTAGTCAGTGCGATGCTGTTTGCTCTTGTGCATTTTTATGTAGTCCAGTTCATCCCCGTGTTGATATCCGGTCTCCTGCTGGGCCTGCTCTTTCTCCGGAGCGGAGGTCTTGTGAGGCCGCTGGTGGCGCATGCTGTTGTCAACATCATGGTGTTCATCACAGGGTTTGTTTAGCGGATTTCGAGCACATCTCTAGACCCTGTTCGGCACTATATCTATCGAGACAAGCAGAAAAGCCTTCCCGCTCCAATGTCGGCGAAGGCTTTTCCCTGTGCTAGATGCGGTTGAACTGTTCAACATCCACGACAAAAACAATAGCCCCTCCTGCTTCGATCTCGATGGGTAGATTGATGGCGGTTGGCAGCTCAGACGTTGTGTGGGGCAAGAGTTTCTTGCGGCGGATACAAGTGGCCCGCACAATATCCAGGACATCCTCTACCTTGTCGTCATCTACGCCGCTCAGCAGAGTCGTATTTCCCTGTAGAAGAAAACCACCGGTACTGGCCAGTTTCGTGGCTTGGAAACCGCCTTCGGTGAGCCGCTCCATAAGTGTCGGTGTATCGTCGTCTTCGAGAACGGTGATTATCAGTTTCATCTGTATTCCCTCCAGCTCCAAGCTCTTGTTACTTGTCTATTTGACATAAGTGGGAGATTTCCTTTTTGGAATGTCGGCGACGCTGCCCAAAACAAAGGTTGGTTTGACCGCCGCTTCTGCTGCCATTGTGGCAGTGGTGACCCCCGTAAGAACCAACGCTGTATCGACATTAAGGTCGATGCCCATCTGTATGTCTGTTTCCAGTCGGTCGCCAACCATCAGGCACTGGCCGGCTTTGAGATTCAGGCGGTCTAGAGCGACTGCCAGCATCTTTTCTGAGGGCTTGCCGCAGATAAGTTCGGGGCTTCTGCCTGTCACGCCTTGGATGGCCCCTATCATGCCTGCACAGTCAGGGATATGGCCTCCGTCCACAGGACACGTGCGGTCCGGATTGGTCGCAAAGTAGCGGGCTCCGTTTTCCAGGGCCAACATGGCCTTGTGAAGCTTCTCGTAGGTAAACGTGCGATCAAAAGCTACGACGAGGAATTCGGCTGCTAGCGGTTCCTCTGTCAGCTCCAGCCCGGCAGCCCGCAGTTCGTCCCAGAGAGGCGGCTCGCCTATGCAGTAGATGGTGGCGTTAGGCGACTCTGCGGCAATGCACTGCGCTGTGACTAGTGATGAGTTCACAATGCTGTCGAGATCGGCAGGGATCCCCATGGCGTTAAGTTTCTTGGCATAATTCTCGCGGCTTTCGATGGGTTTGTTGGAAAGAAAAACGATACGCCGTCCGGCCTGTATGAGTTCGCGTACCACTTGGTCCGCATTTGCCAGTAGGCGCTGGCTCAGGTAGATTGTCCCGTCAAGATCGAAAATATATCCATCATAGTCCATTGTTGTTCGCATTGCGGCACTGCTCCGTCCTGACGCGGGGATTTCCAGGAACGATTTCTCTGTAGTGTTCTGGATAGATGCGCCACTGCAGATCTATGATAGTGTACGTTGGAGGCTGCGTCAAGGAATCGGGCGCGGGTTTGGCGAACTAATGAGGCAGATCATGTGTTATTCATACAATGAACATGGAGGCTGAGGATGCAGGAGGTAAATCTAATTGCTACGACCACCTTCGGATTAGAGGCGATTGCTGCTCATGAACTGCGGCTACTGGGTTTTCCCAAACAGTCCGTGGAGAATGGCCGCATTATGTTTCGCGCTGCTCCCGAGGCCATTGGGTTGACTAATTTATGGCTGAGAACAGCGGAGCGCGTACGTCTATGTATGGGAGAGTTCACTGCAGCTACCTTTGACGAGTTGTTTGAGCAGACGAAGGCACTGCCATGGAGTGATTGGCTTCCCGAAAACGCCTGTTTTCCGGTGGACGGCAAGTCCATTAAGTCCAAGCTCTACAGTGTCCCGGATTGTCAGGCCATTGTCAAAAAGGCCGTGGTGGAAAACATGAAGAAACGCTATGGCCGACAGTGGTTTCCAGAGGACGGTCCCCAGTATCGCATCGAGGTCGCGCTTCTCAACGACCGTGTGACTCTGACGATCGACACATCGGGAGCTGGACTCCACAAGAGAGGCTACCGAACGCTTATCAGTGATGCTCCGCTTAAAGAGACACTCGCAGCGGCCATGCTGTACTTGGCACGTTGGTATCCGGATATTGCTTTGTGGGATCCGTTTTGTGGGTCGGGTACGATACCGATTGAGGCCGCCATGATGGGCCGCGGCATCGCGCCAGGTCTTCACCGCCAGTTTGCTTTTCAGGAGTGGCCCGGTCTGTCTCAATCTGTCTTTGATGAACAGCGAGAGGCAGCCCGTGCAGCTGTGTGCACGGATCCACCTGACCACATCGTTGGGACGGATGTTGACCCAGACATTCTGCGGGTGGCCCGTCGGAATGCACAAGCGGCTGGAGTAGCGGACGACATCCACTTCCAAGCGCTGCCCCTCGCGGAAATTCAGACAAAGCAGCGTTATGGAAAGCTGGTCTGTAATCCCCCGTACGGTGAACGCTTGGGTACGGATGCGCAGGTGAAGAGTCTGTATAAGGATATGGGTTCGGTGTTCCGGCGCTTTGAGACCTGGTCGTTCTATGTGTTGACGGCTCATGAGGGGTTCGAGAATTTGGTGGGCCGCAGAGCGTCAAAGAGACGCAAGTTGTATAATGGGAATATTAAAGTTGATTACTACCAGTATTTCGGCCCGCGGCCGCCCAAGCCCGCTCGCACGACGAAAACTTCGCAGTGAAAGGTGGCAAGATCTATGTCGCTAAAGCAGATGATTGCGGCTACCCAGGAGGCAGTTGCTTCCAAAGAAGCACAAGTCAAAGAGAAGCGTTTTTTGATGGGGTTTGACGCTTTTATTGATGAGATCTCGGAAATGGTGGATGAGAGAAAAGACTTTAAGCACTATTCGAAGCTCAAGACTATCTCGGATTTTGGTCATCGGATTTTGGGTGCAGCGGGCCTGAGCAACAGTATGGAGATGGTGCCTCAGTATCTGAAAACGGGAGGAAGCGCTGTCAATATGGGCAGTTCCGTTTACCACCTCGGAGGTATTGTGGATTACATCGGATGCATCGGGTATCCAGACGTTCATCCTGTATTCGCAGAATTTGCGGAGTCAGTGAACCAGGCATACAACATCGCCGATCCGGGTTATACTTTGGCGCTTGAGTTTCAAGACGGGAAGATCATGATCTGCAACACCCAACCCCTACGAGACATTACTTGGGATCGCATTTCCGAAACCGTCGGGCTGGAGACTTTCGGGTCTTTGATCGCTCAGGCCGATGTCGTAGGATCGATCAACTGGACCATGACACCATATATGGATGCTATTTGGCAGAAGATGCAGACCGAACTACTACCTGCCGTTCAGTTTGAGCGCCGAGATCCGATTTTCTTCGTTGACCCCATTGATCCAGCCAAGCGCGACAATCAGGATATCGTCCAAGCCATGGCACGCCTAGCAGGGTTTTCCAATCATTTTCGAACGGTGCTGAGTCTGAATCGGAAAGAAGCCACGGAGGTTGGGAAAGCGTTTGGTTTGGATCTGGGCGTACCCCTTCCCGAGGCCCCTTTGGAGGCCATCACTCGTGAGTTGTACCGCTGCTTAGATCTCTATGGGCTGCTTGTTCATCCCGTGGACTGCGCCGCCTGTATGTGGAATGGGGAGTACTATGAGGCGCCCGGTCCCTATGCGAAAGAACCTCGTCTCACGACGGGAGCGGGAGACAACTTTAATGCAGGTTTCGTAGTCGCTACGCTGTTGGGATTATCGCCCACTGAATCCTTGGTGCTGGGCAACGCTGTCTCTGGGTTCTATGTTCGACAAGCCAAAAACCCAACGTTTGCTGAATTGGTCACGTTTATGGATACGTGGCAAGACAATTGGGACGGAGACTTCTAGAAGGCAGTTGTTTTTCTCGGTTTTGACGAGTGCCGGTCCACGCCGTTTACCTAAAATGCCAGGTAAAGGGCGTGGCGTGATGCCCTCGTCCGTACTAAAACGGAGAAAATCAAAGCCTTCCTAGACGCATGCTGGTTGGGAGGTAAGGTCTTGCTGAGAATTGGTATTGTCGGTGTCCGCGGTTTGAGCCTGGCTCTGGGTTTCGAGCTTCACCCTGAAGCCGAGATCTCGGCCCTCTGCGATCTTGATGAGTCGGTGCTGTCGGCACAGGGAGACAAGCATGGAATTGCGCAACGATACCGTGTGTATGAAGATATGTTGGCTGCAGACATAGATGCTGTCGTCATCGCCACACCGATGCACTGTCACGTGCCGCAGGCTCTCCAAGCCTTGGCTGCAGGCAAGCATGTTCTTTGTGAAGTCACGGCTGGTATTTCCATGGATGAACTCTGGTGGCTCATAGAGGCCGTCGAAGCCAGGGGTCTAACCTACATGATGGCTGAAAACTACTGTTATATCCCAGAAAACCAGCTTATTAACGCCATGGTTCAGGAAGGTCTTTTTGGCGAGGTGTACTATGGTGAGGGTGAATACCTTCATGATGTCAAGCATTTGGCAATTCCGGCGTCGGGCGTGCCAACGTGGCGAAAGTATTGGCAGCTGGGGCGGCACGGAAACGTGTATCCAACCCACAGTCTCGGACCTGTCGCCCAGTGGTTTGACGGCGACAGAATAGTCTCTGTTTCCTGTGTGGGGACGGGGCGGTTTACGGATCCTCGGTTTCAGCAGGAAGACACAACAGTGACCCTCTGTCAGACGGAATCGGGGCGCCTGATTCGATTGCGGCTGGATGGAATTTCTGAGAGGCCGCACAACCTATCCTACTATGCCCTGCAGGGTACCGGCGGTTGTTACGAAGCGCCTCGCGGTCTTGGTGATGACCATAAGATTTGGCTGCAAGGCATGGATGAGACAACCGATTCAGCTCGTTGGCGTCCCTTAAAGGATTTTGCCGATTATCTGCCGGAAAGGTTCCGAACGGCGACTGAGAAGCAGAGGGGGGCTGGCCACTGGGGCGGAGACTTCTTCATTGTGGCCGACTTTGTTGATGCTGTTATCAACGGCTGCAGACCTCCGGTTGATGTATACGATGCTTGTGAATGGACCGCCGTGGGACTGTTGTCAGCCGAATCGTTGGCTAAGAGAGGCTGTCCAGTAGACGTTCCAGATTTTCGTCGCCGGAAGGAGACGCAGCGGCATGGATAAGCAGCACTGCAGTCAGTTAGTGATGTTTTGCCACGATCTTCGCTCCCTGACTCCGATAGACTTAGCGGCCGGCTTGACGCTGCGTAGTTGCGAAACTGGTGATGAAGGCGGTTGGGAGCACATCATCGATCGAGTCTTTCGTTATGATAGTTCGTTTGCTGGTGAAATGCAGGCCGATGACGCCTTCCGCCCTGAGCGAGTTTTCTTCATCTGCCGGGGGGAAGCCCCGATTGCCACGGCTTCCGCATGGTCTCGTGAACAGTGGCCCGGTCAAGTTGGGTATCTGCACATGGTAGCGGTCTTGCCGGAATACCAGGGAAAGGGGTTGGGGCAGCAGGTTAGTCTGGCGGCACTGTATCAAATGCGGCGAGAAGGGCGCACGGCAGCGGTGCTGCATACCGATGATTCTCGTCTCGCTGCAATCCGTACGTATCTGAAGCTGGCTTTTCTACCCTACCTAACTCACACAGATCACGCGTTCCGTTGGCAGAGTGTCCTCCATCGCCTAGCGGCTCACGATCCATCTCGATCCTTGCCGGGATTTGAATGTTAATGAAATGGTCCCGAAAGAGTTGCGAAAGGCTCTTGGCTTAGGGGCCAAGAGCCCTGTTGGATTAACCTAGCGGCTGGATCTGGATGGATAGAGATAGGGGCTCGGCTCGGACAAGGTATTTTTCCAGCGTGTCAGGACCGCAGCTGCCGCCTCCGAGTCCTGATTGGTGTTGGTCAATGCTGACGGTGATGTTCTCTCTCGGAGTCAGTTCGTTTGTATGCTGAGCCGTTTCGAGGTCCTCTGTGCGAAAGTGCAGAGCTGTCATCTCCATCAGCGGTGATGCTGTCAACAGAAGACCCCGACCTCGGCTGTCTGTCAATGATGCCCACCTTACATCGGTTCGGCAGCCGTTTTCTTGCGGCATAATGTAGGGCACGTAATTGTCCGTAACTAGATTTTCATAGAGCCCCACCGCAGCACCGGTCTTGCGATCCCAGTAGTTT
>SLOG01000312.1 GCA_007132635.1 Limnochordia bacterium | reverse complement strand
GGCAACCATTTCCACTCGCGGGTTCTCTTTGTCTATGTGTTTTTCTGCCTGTATCTTCCATACCTGGTGGTCTCCTTTCTCGAACCCTCCGGCGTACTGGATTCCGTCCATCGTCCCCTTAATCAAATTATCTATATCTGTGATGTGCCTGGTTTTCCGGTAGAACTTCATTTCTATTACCACCGGGCCTTTAAGCGTTGCGTTGCCGGTCTGCTCCATCCAGGCGTATGCGACGGTCTCCTGCCAGGCCAGGGACCGCCGTGCTCCTTTACTCCACTTCGACCTCTGTGTCATCCTGGCTGCCGGTATCGGGTTTCCTTTGACCGTGAGGGTATACTCACTCATCCTTCGGGGCCTTTGTTTCCCTGAACCGGGTGCTTTTCTTTTTCTCGGCGTTGAGGTTTAGTATCTTTTCCAGTTCCTCATCCTCGAACAGTTTCTTTGCCGACCGCATATCCAGTTTCAGGTACGGCAGGATATCTACGCCGTGTTCCGTCATATCCAGTATTAACTGCGGCACGTTGACGTTGGTATATCTCTCACTGACCGATACTCCGAACTGTTTCCCGGCCGCCTGGATAGGCCCGGCGGTGTCCACGTATGCCTTCAGTTTCTTTTGCAGGTCTTTCCGTTTCAGGCTGGTGGCAACATACGCTTCAGCTATCTTGCGGGCCTGCTGTTCGTTCTCGGGGTTCTTCATGTCCGGTATGTTTTCCAGTAGCGGGCATTGTGTATGGTAGGTACAGTACTCGCAATACTCGTTCATTTTCGGTTCAAACTTCTCCTCCCGGTCTATCTGCCCGCACCGGCGCAGTATCTCTTTCTCTGTGTCCCCCAGGTCCTTCTCCGCGTCTATTATGGAGTGCGTCTGCCAGTCGTGCCGGATAAAGTCCAGGGATATCTCGACCTGTTTTATCTGCGGCAGGAGTTTCTTAATTCCCCAGGCGTATACACGCAGCTGGAACTCGTCGGCGCTGGATATCATATACCCGCTTTTGTAGTCCGTTATCTTTGCGTAGTCTCCGCGCACCTGCAGAAGGTCTATGACTCCCCGAAAGTATACATCCTTGGCCATCCAGGGGCAGGGTTTCAGGTTCCTGTTGAGACTGAACTTTTCTTCTACTCCGTACAAGTCGTCGAGCGGTATTTCGTGTTGTTGAACAAACTGTCTGTATGCCGCCCTCACGTCTTTCTCCCAGGCCGGGTGTATGACAGACCCCTCAAACACCTTATCCAGTATGGCGTCGGCTTCGTCGTATAGATGTGTCTTTGACTGATTGATACACTCCTGGGCGTATGCCGCTGCCGCGTCGTGGATGAGTCCTCCCACCTCAAGAGGCCTGCTCCTGGGCGCCGGGACCTTGTCAATATACCTGAGTTTATATTTCAGGGGGCACTCGGCGAACGTGCTTAATCTCGAATAGGAATGTTGGCGCTTATTTGTTTTTTTCTTTTCCATAGTTAATTCTCCTCTACAATTTTCCGCGTCCTTCTTGCATACTCGGCCGTCAGCTCCGCCAGGGGTGTTGTCCTCCGGTTGTCCATTTTATTCCTCTCGTGATAATAACTGATAAACTGCTGCTGTATCATTTTCTCCCGTTTGATTATGCTTTCACTTTTTTCTTCAATTTTCATTTCTTTCAAGCTCCTTTATTTTTTCTGATATTCCTTTGCGGGCCTCCTTCAGTGCTGAGGCTGTAGTCCCGTGTTTCTCCATCAGCGCGTTCCACTGCGCCTGTATCTTTGCCTGCGGAAACTTTGTCCCCATCAGGTTGGCCAGCTTCTCCATATCGTCCTGCAGGACTTGCGGGACCTTGTTCTGCGCCTGCTGCGCCTCGATGGCCTCGTTGACCTGGGCCACGCTGCCGGCAAGAATTTCCGTAGTGGAATCGTAGCCGAGTTCTTTTGCGATAGACTTCAGGCGCTCTTTACTGCCTGCTTTGTGTATCAGGGCCCGGCGCTGTTTCTCTGATATGGTGGGCTGTTTTTTGACTGTCTGTACCTTACCGCCGTTCTTATACATTTTAATCATCTCCAGTATGAACGGTTCCGGCAGCAGCGCCCGCTTGGCGTTCCTCTCGGCTTTATGTACCGCTTTCTCGAAATAGAACGGGTCCGGTACGACTTTCCCGGAGCGCAGTTTCGTTTTCTTCCACTGCCTTTTACTTCCGTATGCGCTGTCGAGCAGCTGTTCCCTGGTCTCTCCGTTCTCTGTCCTCTCTATGGCGTACCGGCAGGCCTTTACGGTTACGCGTATATGGTCTTCGTCCTCTGTAACCTGCGGCATACCCTCTACCCGGTAGGCGATCCCTTTCCGGTCTGCTGATACACGGCAGGCGTTATCCACCCCCACGGCCGTCAGGCCCATAATCTCTTTGTCTTTCTGCGGGAACGAGTAAACATACTTATCTACCACGTTACCCTGCATTCTCTCAAGCAGCGCCTGGTCGTCTGCGGCGTCCATCAGCTGGAACACCCTGTCGTCTCTTTCCTTCGGTAGAATCGCCTGGTCGAGTTTTTGCAGCCGCTCAACCAACTCCTCCTTCGTGCCGGACACCTTAATTCCCTTTTCCCGGCAGATTTCCTTCAGTTCGGCTTTCGGTTTTTCCTTACTCATCACTCTTACCTCCTTTACTCATACTTTACTCATAACACATACAACTTTAATTTCCTCTACCTCCTCGAGAGTGAACCCCTGCTCCCTCGCCCTCTGTTCCACTGCCTTATAAAACTTATCGGATAACTCCCGGTCGTTCTCGTATGGTGAGTAGAACTCCGTCTCTTTTGCGGGGTCCGCATACATCTTTACTCTTCCCAGGATATCCGTCATATCTAATGTCTGCGCTCTCTTTATTTTCATAATTCCTCCTCGTTTATCCCTGTTATCTTCTCAAATATGTCTGCATCAAAATTCGGCAACCTTTTTATTTTCTCTACCATTTCAGGCGACTTGTTTTCTTCCCACCATTGCCGCCATCCCTCTTTGTATCCGTTAGAGGTATCTATATTAAAATAGATGTAACTGTCGCTACTTAACCACTCCGAATATGTTATTTTTGTCGGTTTATTGAATGCCCTCATATATGGTTCGTTGGTGTTAAATATGCCCGAGTTCCAGTTGCCCGAGTTGTAGTTGCCCGAGTTGTAGTTGCCCCAGTTGCTGTGGCCCGAGTTCCAGTAGCCCCAGTTCTTGTTGCCCGAGTTGTAGTTGCCCGAGTTCTTGTTGCCCGAGTTCTTGTTGCCCGAGTTCCCGTAGCCCGAGTTGTAGTTGCCCGAGTTCCCGTTGTTATCAATTTTTTCTTTCAGAATATCGGTCACGTCTTGAATAACCTTTATTTTATTTGTGACGCATTTATAAGGGTCTTTCTT
>SLOG01000359.1 GCA_007132635.1 Limnochordia bacterium | reverse complement strand
GGTAACTAATACGCCGATTCAGGGCAGCTTTCGGGCTGCGCTGAGCCGCGAGCAAGTTGAGCTTCTGTTGGTTGATTGAGCAAGGAAGGCGTTGGCGCACTCGAAGAAGTCATGAGAAGCAACGGCCCTCGCTTCGTACCGCTTCCTATCGGAGGCGGTTTTTTGTTGGAGGAGATCAATCACTGGACGGCGAAAACAACTATGTGCATTTTTGTTCGTATCTGTATGAAATTTTGGGGAGGAGCTGACACTATTGACGGAGATAGCCCAGATTAGGCAATGGGATATGTTTGAAATCGAACTCTCTGGTCCGGATGACGGCAATCCGTTTGTCGATGTCGCCATTTCGGCAGAATTTCGTTTCAAGAATCGTGCGGTCCCGGTAGACGGCTTTTACGATGGCCAAGGGCGCTACAAAGTTCGTTTTATGCCGGATGAAATCGGGAGCTGGCGTTTTACCACCATGAGTTCGGCACCGCAGCTTGATGGGCAGTCCGGCGAGTTTCTCTGCGTTGAACCGCGGGAGACCAGCCATGGACCCGTCCGAGTGACGCAAGACCATCACTTCGTCTACGCTGACGGGACCCCATATTGGCCGATAGGTACCACCTGCTATGTTTGGAACCACCAAGGCGACACCTTGGAAGAACAGACTCTGACGACTCTGAAGGAGTCAGCGTTCAACAAAATCCGCATGTGCGTGTTTCCCAAGGATTACGATTTCAACAAGAACGAACCGTGTTTATACCCCTACGAGGGTTCGGTCGACGAAGGGTTTGATTTCACGCGGTTCAACCCGGCCTTCTTTGCCCATCTCGAGCAGCGCATCAACGATCTGCAGGCGTTAGGGATCGAGGCAGATTTGATTTTGTTCCACCCCTATGATCGCTGGGGGTTCTCAGATATGGGTGCTGAGGCCGACAACCGGTATCTGCGGTATGTGACGGCTCGGCTGGCATCGTTCCCTAATGTATGGTGGTCGTTTGCCAATGAGTATGATCTGATGAAGGGGAAGAGTCTCAATGATTGGGACCGCTTCTTCCGGATCGTTCAGGAACATGATCCCGCCCAGCATCTGCGTTCGATTCACAACTGCCGTGGCTTCTACGACCATGGAAAGCCCTGGGTCACTCACAGTTCTATTCAGCATGCGGATTTGGGACGTGTTCGGGAATGGCGGAATACCTATGGTAAACCTGTGGTCGTTGATGAGTGTTGTTATGAGGGCAACATCCCCCACGGGTGGGGAAACATCAGCGCGCGGGAACTCGTGCACCGCTTTTGGTTGGGGACAGCGCAGGGCGGCTACGTTGGACACGGTGAAACATACTGCCATCCCGAGGACATCTTGTGGTGGTCCAAAGGTGGAATTCTGCACGGAGACAGCCCCACACGGATCGCGTTTCTGCGGGAGATCCTAGAGGCGGCACCGCATGGAATGACGCCGGTGGAACTGGTCCGAAACGCTGATACGATCGGACAACCGGGTGAATTCTATCTCGCGTACTTGGGTGCCACGCAGCCTTCCTACAAGGTCCTTGCGCTGCCGGACGATAAGGAGTTTGAGGTGGAGATCATCGATGCGTGGGCCATGACCGTAACCAAAGCGCCTGGACGCTACTCTGGACAGACCCGCGTGGATCTGCCGAGCCGGCCTCATCTGGCTCTGTTGGTATCGCGAGTGTGATGGTGTTGAGGAAGGGAGTACATCTGTGACATCAACTCACGAGCTTTACGCCAAGGCACAGCAGATTCGGCGGCTGCTGTTGGATATGGTTTTCAGGGCGAAAGCCGGCCATACCGGGTCATCGCTTTCCAACACGGACATTCTGGTGACTCTGTACTACGCGGTTATGCGCAACGATCCGAAAGACCCAGGTTGGCCGGACCGCGATCGGTTCGTGCTTAGCAAAGGCCACGGCGTGGAATCTCTGTACTGCATATTGGCTGACCGCGGCTTTTTCGCGCTGGATGAACTGCAGACTTTCTGCCAATTCGGCTCGCGGCTTATTGGCCATCCGAACAACAAGGTTCCTGGAATTGAAGTCAATACTGGTGCCTTGGGGCATGGTTTGGCTATGGGAGTCGGAATGGCCAAGGCACTGCAGATGGATAATGCGAGCTCACGGGTTTTCGTTTTGCTGGGCGATGGGGAGTTGGCCGAAGGGTCGGTATGGGAGGCAGCCATGGCTGCGGCTCACTTTCGTCTTGCCAATTTGACAGCTATCGTGGATCGCAACCGCCTCCAGATTACGGGTGATACGGAGGCGGTCATGGCTGTCGAACCGCTGACGGAGAAGTGGTACAGTTTCGGTTGGCAGACGGTCGAAATTGATGGACATGATCATGGACAGCTATTGGACGTGCTGGCTGCCGATGCTGAGGCAGCGCAGCCCCGAGTTGTCATCGCGCACACCACAAAAGGTCGCGGGGTATCGTATATGGAGAATGACCCTCACTGGCATCATGGAGTCCCGGATGCCGAACAATTCCGACAGGCCTGTCTGGAGATAGAGCAGGAGATGGAAAACCATGGATAGCACGCAACCGAGAACCTGTCGAGAAGCCATCTGCCAAGCCCTGATGCGTTTGGCAGAAACGGACCGTGATATTGTCGTGGTGACAAGCGACTCTCGGGGTTCGGCAGCTATGGGCCCCTTTGCGGAGGCCTTTCCTGCGCAGCTGGTGGAAGTAGGGATCGCCGAACAGAATCTCATTGGTGTGGCTGCCGGGTTGGCTGCTGCTGGTAAGAAGGCCTATGTCGCTTCCTATGCTGCGTTTGTGAGCATGCGAAGCATTGAACAGATCAAGGTGGACCTAGCCTACTCTGAAACGAATGTCAAAGTGATTGGCGTCAGCGGAGGTGTCAGTTATGGTCCTCTGGGCATGTCACACCATGCTCTCCAGGACATTGCGGTGACGCGCGCTATTCCAAATTTGCGCGTGTTTCTGCCCGGAGATGCAGAAGAGAGTAGGGCTCTAGTAGAGACTTTGGTTCAGACGGATTTCCCGGCTTATGTCCGTGTTGGCCGCAACACTGTGCCGAGTGTTTATCCTGCCGGGAGGCCCTTTGTCGTGGGGGAGAGTGTGCAGCTGCGGCCAGGAAGTGATGTGACTTTGGTGACAACAGGCGAGATGAGCTCCGTAGGTGTTGCTTGTTCGGATCTGCTCCGCCAACAGGGCATCGACTGCCGTGTGCTGCATATGCCTTCGCTGAAACCTCTAGATGAAGCAGCAGCACTTACGGCAGCTCGGGAGACGGGTTGTCTCGTATCGCTCGAAGAGCACAGTGTTCACGGAGGGTTGGGAGCAGCAATCGCAGAAGTGTTGGTCCAGAATCATCCGGTTCCTCTGCGTATACTAGGACTTCCCG
>SLOG01000094.1 GCA_007132635.1 Limnochordia bacterium | reverse complement strand
GCCGGTTCTTTGCTACTCGCCAGGTCGTTGGGGGACTCATCTCCGTGGCAGGAGGAGCGTTGGTCGCCCGAATCCTGGGGTGGGATCAGCTTTCGTTTCCCGCAAACTATGGGGTTATCGTTACGACGGCCGCTCTTATTTACACAGCCAACGTAGGTACGTTTGTCGGTTTGGTTGAGCGAGAAGGGAAGACCGCACCGAGACTGCCGATCAAAGCGCTATTTCTGGCGCTGCCTGATTATCTGCGGAGGAACAAGGCGTTTGCGTTGACGATGCTGATTTTTCTGTTTGTCAACTTAGCAAGGCTCAGCCTCCCTTTCTACATCGTATTTGGCCGTCACTCCTTTGGTATCGGTGAGGCGGCTCTCGGCCTTTTGATTCCGCTGCAGATTGCCGGACGGATTCTCGGTGCTGCAGCCTGGGGTTGGGTTGGCGACAGGTACGGGCATCATTGGGCTATTCGTGGTGTTGCCGTTACGTGTACGGTGCCACCTGTCTTGGCGCTTATCATGGCGCTATTTAACACATGGATTCCGCATCTGTTCTTTTTCTCACTGCTGTTCTTCTTCATAGGGTTCTTTTTGGAAGGATGGTCGCCGTTCATCAACTACATGCTGGCGGTCGTGCCTGAAAGGCAGCGTACACTGTACGCAGGCCTTATGGGCATCGGCAACATCCCTGTCGCACTTGCTCCTGTATTGGGAGGCATTCTGCTGCAGCAGGTGGGTTATCCGCTGCTCTTTTTTACGACGGCATTATTGACGGGCTGTGGTTTTCTGATTGCTGTGCGCCTGCCGCGTGCTGTTCCGGCGGCCGAGTTGGAATAGGAGGTCTTTCATGCCCACGTTTCGTGAAACGTATGGTACTGCTGATGCCAAGACCGTTCGTACCCGTACGTTTACGGTTGAGCCAGGAACGGAAGAAATTTTGATCCGGGGGGACTTTCAACCTCGCAGCGAGGCAGATGCGGGACGGAGTCGCCGATTGGTAGCAGACTGTATGCGGCAGTACCTAGCTGACGATCCAGAGCTCGACACACTGACGCCAAAGGAGGCCGCGCGTTATGAAGAGTCCTTCCAAAAGCTTGTGGGGCAGGTAGGAAATCAATTTAACTATACGTTGGTGGACCCCCATGGTTCACAGCGGGCTCGCGGCAACAAACGCTTTTTGGAGACCGTGCAGCTCAGCGAGGCGAAGAACAGTTTGGGCTGTCAACCCGGGCCTATCTTCGCGGGCGTTTGGGAGCTGCATATTGAAGCACAGGCAGTCGTTACGGAGAACACCGAAGTAACTGTGGAGGTAGACCTCAACCAACGCGTAACCGCAGGGGTCGCAGCGACCGACAGCCGAGTACAAGAAGAGGCTGACTACGCAGAGTTTTCGCTGCAGCCTCGCGAGCATTGGAGCGGCCCTGGTTGGTATAAAGGGGACTTGCATAGTCACACGCACCATAGTGACGGAAGTCACTCGATTGCGGAGGTTATGGCTTCACTATATGACCGCGGTTACGATTTCATGGTCTTGTCAGACCACAATACTCTGGTCGGCTACCACGATGATTTGGTTAAACACATGCCGGTGATCCCCGGAGTGGAGGTTACCACGTTTTACGGTCATGCCGTGGTGATTAACTGCTGCTCGGTTGTCGAATGGCATGACCTTTCACCGGATGCCACGCTTGTCGACTTGGCCAGTGAACTGCGGTCTCAAGGCGCATTCCTATCGATAGCCCATCCGTTTTGCGTGGGTGACCCTTTGTGCAGCGGCTGCCGCTGGGAATACGAGAACTTTAACTGGCAGGCAGCAGACTTTGTGGAGGTTTGGGCCGGGGGTTGGTACGAGCGCCGCTTTGAGAATAGGAAAACGTTAGCCCTTTGGGAACGGCTTTTGGAGCAGGGGTATCGAGTAACGGCCGTTGGTTCCACCGACACACACGTCTTGGGAACGGACAGCGGTGACTTCGGCAAGACATATGTCTATGCGCAGTCCTTTTCCATTGAAGGCATTCTTGACGGCCTGCGGCGGGGGCAGGTCTATGTTTCGTCCGGTCCAGAATTTCATTTCCAAGCGGTCTCCGCTTCTGGTGAGGCTGTCGATATCGGTTCGGTAGCGATTTCTGATCCTGGTGAACTCTGGGAGTTTCGCGGTGCTGTCTCTTGCCTGCCCCGGCGCGCGCGGCTTGAGCTGGTCTGTGGAGGGGCAGTCGTAGAATCGCGATGGATCACAGATGAGACAGCCTCGTTTGCTTGGCAGCGGCGTGTGGAACACAACGAATGGTACTATCTTCGTTTGTACGATGGGCGTGGTCGTCTGTTGGCATTCACGAACCCTGTGTATATGAACTGTGTGAAATGAAACTCGGCGACTCATAGGAGCGTCGGCTTGGAGGCGAATTACAGTGAAACGTGGGCTTTGTATGGAGCAGCCAGCATTGCGCTGGCAGGATGCATTACCAGTTGGCAGCGGTTCTGTAGGTGCCTTGGTCTTCGGGCACATTTGCGAGGAAGTGATTACTCTCAATCATGAAGGATTGTGGCATCGATCCCCCCGCCCAAGACTGGACAGCATTGCTGACCAGATTCCACACCTTCGAGAGATGCTCTTGCAGGGGGATTATGCCGGCGGAGAGGTCTTCCTGACGGAACACTTGGCGGACGCCTATTTTGGTGCGAAACGTCCCGAACCCTATCAGCCGCTGTGCGATCTTCAGGTGAGTATGGATGCCGGCGGCACCTTTCAGGAGTACAGCCGTACCCTGGACTTTGCCTCCGGGACGGCGCACGTGGAATGGAGTGCGGCGGGATGTCGCTACAAGCGGAGCTGTTTTGTCTCGCGGGAAAACGATACGATCGTGCTGCGAGTGCAGGCGTCTCAACCTCACTGTATCACAGCCCGTCTTGCCTTGGTGCCGACAGGGCCTCGTGGTGGGGCTGGCATGGGATCTGGGCATGATGTGGCTCGAACGGAACTCCCCTTTGCCTATCGCAGCGGGAGTGAAGCCGATGGTTTGACCTTTCTGGGGCAGTATCCCGACGGACGAGAGTTTGGCGCGGTTGCGCGTGCTTTTGTGTCTGGTGGTCAGGCCACCGCCGAAAAGACGGCGTTTTTGGTTGAAGAGGCCGATGAAATCCTTGTCGTCATTCGACTTTTTGTCGATGAATCAGGCGACAGCGCTCAGAGAGACCTGTATCAAGAACTGCGAAACCTTTCTCAGTCCTATGACGATCTTTGGGCGGATCATGTGCAGATTCATCGACCGCTCTTTGAAAGGCTGCAGCTGAACTTGGGAACTGGTGATTTACCGCTGCAGACTAACGAGGAGCTGCTGGCAACTGTGAATCGAGGAGGAGATGCCGGCCCGCTGCTGCAGCGCATGTT
>SLOG01000371.1 GCA_007132635.1 Limnochordia bacterium | reverse complement strand
TTGAGAAGCGGCATATGGGCTTTGACCCACGCGAGTTTCGCTTGGCCTTGCGGGGCCAGGCCGATGTCTCGGATTTTGGACTGCAGTACAGTATTCGGTTTCATTATTACTGATCGCTCCCTGCAGGCGGATTCGGATGGTTCCCATGCCTGCACTTTTTTACTTCGACACTGCCGGATGAAACCCTACCGCCGGCTCGCTTCCCACTCACAGCTGTCGTCTAGTGGAAACACGGGGCGCTGGACACGGCGGAACGTCAGCTGGGAGAAGTCCTGGCAGGCGGGGCCTGGAGTGAACGCCAGGATGGCGCGCGCGGCGAACGGGCGGAGCGCATCGAAGAGGTAGCCCATTTTTACGACGATGAGGTGGTAGTCTGGGATGGTTAGGCCTAGGGATGTGTAGTTGGCTGGGTCGGTAAAGGCGCAGCGCTTTGATGTTATCACGACGTCGATAGTTGATGAGCTGTCAAAGGTGCATGGATTGCTCGTTGTGGCGAGGCGCAGTACGACGGCTTCGCCGAGAGCGTCGCCATTGGAGTTCTGGATACAGCCTCGCTGCAGTAACGTGCCGGAAAAGCGCATCTGGGTCCCGGGTTCGGGGTTTAGCTGGCCGCCAAGGTGCAGATCGATGCACTCACGGGGGCGTTTACTCGCGCAGAGCTGCACAGCTGCACTGTCAAGGATCCCGGCTACCAATGTGGGGCGGTCGGGAAGGCGGCCGTTTGGGACGCTGCATGTGGGGCAGGGAGTGCGGCCGGCGCGATCCAACAGGCGCTGGAGGTACCAGGTGCTGTCTCCTGGGGCGCCAGCGGTCAAATTGTCTCCGGAGTCGGAGATGAAAATAGGGCCTTTTGAAGTCGCCGCCGCTACTTCGAGGGCTTCGTCTGGCTGCGCCGCTTCCTCTTCGAAGTAGAACTCCCGGCGCATGTCCCAAAACCTTTGTGCCAGGCGGCGAGCCTCCTGTTCGGCTGTGTCGCGTTCGGGAGCCGTAACGATGACGCTAGCTCCGCTGTGCGGGACATCAGCCCAAGCACAGCCGCAGAACAGCGCAGCATCCAGAATGTCGGTACGGGAGGCGGTGCGGCGAACGTCGTCGATGAGAGATTTGGCTGGTTCGATCCCGGTCATCACCATTTCGCCGCCTAAGAGGAGCGGGGGCTTCACCATGGCGGGGTGAGGAAGGAGGTTTTCGCGGATGCAGCGGATGAGCAGTTCGGCGGCTCGTATTTGCGTTTCGGCTGAGTCGGTGTGTGGGGCAGTGCGGTAGCCGCAGACAATGTTAGCGAGCTCGGCCACGGCGGGTGTGTTGTTGGCGTGAAAGTCCAAAGCGACGGCAATGGGGACTTCAAACCCCAGCGCGTCTCGGAGGACCCGCAGCAGGCGCTCTTCCCCGCTTCCCTGACCCAGGACTTCCATGGCTCCGTGGAGATTAAGCCAGACTCCATCTAGAACGGCAGTCCCGGGCGCCGTCGGGGGGATAGCCGCCAGGATCTCGTCGCAAAACCGCGCAAAGCTCTCGGGGTCTATCGGGCCGGATGGCACGGTGTCGGCGGAGATCGACGGAATGACTGTGCAGCCTGCCTTCTGGAATGTCTCGACGGCCGCTATACGCTGCAGGCTGGCAGGGCCCCGTTCGAGGCGAAAATCATCGTAGTGAGTTACAACGGGCGTGAACGTATTCGTTTCTAAGCCTAGCGAAGCCACTAGAATTCGCATGTGGGGTCAGCACCTTTCGAGGGAGAGGGGATGGTTGGGACCAGGTTCGATTCCATAAAATGGAAGTGGGCCTGGTCCCAAGTCGTCATGATGTTCCGTCTGAATCCAGCAGCTGCGCCCGCTCGTTGAAGAATGTCCGGCAGCCATAGTAGACAAACAGGATTACCGTCAGGGAGACGCTGCCGAGGATGCCCAGCATGATGGCTATCTGGTATTCGATGGCGGTTATCGGGGACAGGCCGGCTAGGATCTGTCCCGTCATCATTCCCGGCAGAAACACGATACCCATCCCGACCATCGAGTTGATTGTCGGTAGAATCGCGGAGTCGAAGGCTTCGTTAGCGATTTCCTTGACCGCCTCCTGCGGCCGAGCCCCTAGCATCAGGGAGCCTTCTATCTGCTGCCTCTGCCTGTGGATCCCTTGAATCAAAGCGTTAACACCTAAAGAAATACCTGTCATAGAGTTGCCCACTATCATGCCAGCGATAGGGATGAAATACCGAGGGCTGTACCACGGATCCAGCATTAGAACGACGAGGATGAAGAAGCCAAGGCTGACAGTGGTTCCGGCGGTCATGGAGAGGGCAATGACCCGCCGCAGTCTGGGACTCAAGGGATGCTTCACTCGCTTATACGTGTTATAAACGGCGAAGACGAGCATCGCTACCAGAAAACCAATGCTGAACGCGGGATGCCGGCTCTCAAACACGAAACCTAAAACGTAGCCCACCAGCACCAGCTGCAGCGTCATGCGGACGGACGAGACAATGATCTCCCGTTCACGCCGAATCCCGCGCCAGCGGACCAAGACCAACAGTAGTACGACAAAAGCGTAAGCCGCCGACAACTGCCAAAGACCTATTTCTATGATTCCTCCGTCTGCCATGCCGGCGTCACCTCCTCGGCGCGGTGCACGTCGCCGTGTTCCATCTCCACCAGGAATTCGGCGTAAGCTTCAACGATTCGGCGAGCGTGGGTGATCATGATGACCGGGCGCTCCTGGTCCTTGGCGTATCGCACCACGTGCTCGATCACCAAAGTCTCGGTGTCTTCGTCCAACGCGGCCGAAGGTTCGTCTAAGAGGAGAACCCTGGGATCCATGAGCATAACTCGGGCGAGAGCAATGCGTTGTTTTTCCCCGCCTGATAGCTTCGATGCGTCCATACCGAGGGACTTGTCAAGTTGGACTCCCTTGAGGGCGCGCTGCAGCCGAGCATCATCCGGAATCGTTCGTTCGGAGAAGCGCAGTCCTGCAGCAAGGTTATCGCGGATAGTTCCGTCGTAGATTACGGGAGTCTGGGACAGCATGACGACTTCGCGGCGCAGATGAACCGGTTCCAACTGGGTGATGTCGCTGCCACGGTACTTGAGAGTGCCGCTGGTGGGGGAAATCAAGTGGTTGAGCAGGCGCAGCAGCGTCGTCTTCCCTGCTCCGCTCTCTCCATAGACGCAGGTCACCGTCTGGTCGGGTATGCGGAGCTGTGCTGAACGGAAAATCTCCTTGTAGCGTACGTTTTGAAATTCGAAGACAGGGTTCGATTCGCTCATTCTACTGCACCACTCCTTTCGGGGTCCGAGCGCGGGTCAAGCGCGGGTCAAGCGCCGGTCAAGCGCGGGTCAGACCCGCGAACAGCTGCAAACAAAAACGAACATAAGCGTTCGCTAGAGCGG
>SLOG01000318.1 GCA_007132635.1 Limnochordia bacterium | reverse complement strand
TAGTGGCACCGCTATCTATGATATAATGGGCCTTCTAAAAACCTATTTAACCGAAGACCTGACTCCCACAGTTATTCCCTATGAAGTGGATACTACAGTCGATACAGAAGAATTGGCCGGCTATTTCAGGGTGATCAATCATAGAAACAGCTCTTTGTATTTCATTGAATACCTGGTGAGTGTAGGTAGGGTTGAAACCCGTCCTGAGGGTATTGCCCTGGTCGGTCTTTTAGATGGATCTGTTGATCTATATACTCCTGTAAGCCAAAGTCAGTATGTTGACCCCTCTAGCGGTGTAATTGCTTTGACAGTAACAGAGGATCCCCTGGTTGGAACAGTTCTCCACAATGAATGGTTTACATTAAAACCGGTGTCTTTTCTGTCAGTATATGGCCCGTTAGCTTTCATTGCTATTTGGCTGATTGCAACCCTGGTTATCATCATAAAAACAGTCGTCTTATTGATTCAAAAGTTACGTAAAAAGCAGGTAAAAGGCAGTTTGTGGATACATCTGCTGCCGCTACTGCAGATAATGAGCCTTGGTTTATTCATATGGGGTTTTATAGGAGTTGCGACTGTTGATTTACTTGCGGATAACCGCTTTATATCCGGATTAATTGCCTATGGCACGATTCTATTCCTACTAATATCAGTCTTTTCAGTAATCTGGTTCCTCATCAAAAGAGAAAAGAATTATAGCTACTATCAAAGTCTTGGTTATTCATTTATGAGCCTTACTATTGGTATTTACTTTACGGTCATGGGGGTAACCGGGTTTCACTTTTTTTAGAATAGCATTTAACCATTGGAGCCACAGCAGCTAATGAGCAACTAAGAAGGCAGGTGAGATACAATAGAAGATAAAATGTTTGAAACGTCGGCATTATCGAGCGCCCAAAAAGAAATGCGATCTGCTTTTTTAGGTGGGTTTGCCGGACAGCTTGTTGCAGGCAGCATTTGGGTTGCCTCTGCCGCAATTAGTGTTTTCAGCAAACCAGAGCACGGCATGCTGTTTTTGTTTTTAGGTTGTATGGCCATTTTCCCCCTCACACAGCTGGCCCTGCGTATGATGGGTCGTTCTGCAAAGGTTCATTCAGAAAACGGTTTATGGGCCCTGGGCTCTCAGGTAGCCTTTACGGTGCCACTTAATTTTCTGTTGGTGGGAGCCGTAATCCTCTACAGGCAGGAATGGTTTTACTCTGCGGCCATGATTGTTGTGGGAACCCATTACTTGCCTTTCATCACCCTGTATGGCATGAAAATCTACGGAGCTTTAGCGGCATTGCTTGTACTAAGTGGTTTAGGACTAGCATTGTATGGGCCCCCAATCTTCAGTCTTGGAGGGTGGTTAACAGGATTGATGTTGATTATAGTTGCTTTTTTGAGCAGGCGAATCACACTTAGAGAAGAAAAGAGCTGTGCCAACCATTCATAGCCTAGCCTTATTATCTTTGGAAACGCAATTATTCATCATGTTCTGATCAGAAAAAGCGCCTTGGGTGATTATCCTCACATAGCAGGAGTCTTGGCAGGGGGGGTATGCCCTGGAGCCTTCCGGAAAGATCACAGGTAAATTCAAGTAGATTGAAAAGAAACTGGAGTGAAAAAGATGGGTATGATAAAAGGAAGAAAAAGAATTGTTGTCAGGGTTATTTTGGTAGTGTTAGCTTTATTTCTTGTTCTATTGGCGCTAAATCATAAGAGGGTAATGCATATATATCACGGGTTAACTTTATTTGAGACCTCAAGATTAAGTGAAAACTTTCGCAATCTTGACCAAAGGTTTCCCTCAGTAAAAGTGGCAACTGGTGAGGTGGTTTTTACTTTAGAAGAAGATTTAAGAGATCTTCCCGGTGAATATATTTATTTAGGAGAAAGGCGAAGTGTTAGTGAGTTTATAGAAAAAACCGGAACAACCGGATTGTTGGTTGCTCAGAGCAATCATGTTTTATATGAAGAGTATTTTAATGGATACGCAGCAACAGATCGTATGATCACCTGGTCGGTATCCAAGTCGGTGATCTCAGCATTAATTGGTATCGCTATTGAAGAGGGATATATTAATGGCGTGCATGATTTAGTGACAGATTATGTGCCGAGCCTTTCAGCAAGCGGATATCGTGATGTTACCATCAAAGATGTATTGCAGATGTCTTCAGGAATTGGTTTTAATGAAGATTATTTTGATAGAAATTCAGATGTCAATCAAATGGGGGCACGTTCATTAGGGTTGGGTGGATCGCTTGAAGATTTAATAATATCTTTAGAGAGTGAAAGAACGCCAGGAACCTACAATCAGTATGTGAGCAGTGATACCCAGGTCTTAGGGTTGATCCTAAGAGAGGCCACTGGAATTGGTATCGCTGAATATACACAGGAAAAGTTATGGAAACCGGCAGGAATGGAATTCGATGGATATTGGCTTACTGACAGCACCGGAGTTGAATCAGCGTTTGGAGGTTTTAATGCCAGTTTAAGGGACTTGGCTCGTTTTGGAATTTTATACTTGAATGATGGATTCTTGATGGATCAGCAAATAATTCCCCAGCAGTGGGTCAAGGATTCTATCAAAACAGACGCAGCACATTTGATTCCCGGAGAAAACCCAAATTCGGATTGGGTCGTAGGCTATGGTTACCAGTGGTGGATACCAGAAGGAGCAGAAAATGATTATTTGGCAATGGGCATATATGGTCAAGCACTTTATATTAACTTAGACCGTGGCATTGTGATTGTTAAAACTTCTGCTTACAAAAATTATGATATGGATGGAGAGGAAGTGGAGCTTGAAAGCATTGAATTTTTTAGGCATTTAGCTTTAGAAATGGGGAATATATATTGACCAGGATATGCATTCCACATTTTCGGTTGGCCTCAGGTTTGTCAATCGGAGAGAAGTCTGCAACATTAGAAGTAGATTCCTATTTACTTTTTTTAATCAAGAGGAGTGATCGTTAATGCATAATAAAAAAGAAAATCGCGCTCTATTAACTGGAGCCGCGGCTAACCTGTTTATGGCAGCAATTGCCTGGCTTACTTACTATCATTCGAATTCTGAGGCGATTCTTTTAGATGGCAACTATAGCTTCATAATGTTTCTTGGTGTATTGGTAGCGATGAAAATTGTTGCTGTTAAAGCGCACAAATCGAAAACATTTCCCCTTGGCAAATTTTTTTATGAATCGCTCTATGGCTTTATAAAAGGGTTGATGATTCTTGGCGTTTTATTAATGTCGGTCGCCACGGCAATCATTCGAATTATAATGTACTTCACCGGGTCGTCGGACAATATCCCCATGCTTATCCCGGAGCCTATTCTCTATTACGCTTTAGCTTGCGCTGTTATCTGCTATAGTGTATCCTTTTTCTACTACCATCAGAACCGTTCAATAGG
>SLOG01000068.1 GCA_007132635.1 Limnochordia bacterium | reverse complement strand
GCCATGACCGGACACGAGGTGCCCGGTGGCGCATCGATAAGGGTGTGCAGGCTTGGCCGCCGATGATCAAGCACGGCCCGGATGAGCGGCGGAGCCATGGCTACACCGACATCAAGCCGACCCAAGGTCAGCGGAACACCATTCGCGGTAAGCGATTCAACGACCCCGATGGACTTGTCCACTTCCGAAATCGCATTTTCGGGACAGACTTTCATGCAGCCACCGCATCCATGACAGAGTTCCGGGAACACTATCGGTTCGGGTTTGATCACAACGATCGCATGATAAGCGCAAAAGGCGCCACAGGCCCCGCAGAGCGCACATCGTTCTGTGTCGATCTGAGGGACCGGAATCGTTATTGGATGCGATGCTTCTATCGTCCCTCTCAGAAACAAATGGGCATTGGGTGCTTCCACATCACAGTCCAATAATTGTGCCGAACCATCGAGCACCCGCGCCAAGTTCACTGCAACAGTCGTCTTGCCGGTTCCTCCCTTACCGGAGGCGATGGCTACCTTCATGCCCAGTGGCCCGCAACGTCTGCACCTTCTGCCGGCCTTAGCGCTCCCGACTCAAACTCCGCCAAGGCCATGGAAATGGTCTCGGCGGAGGTTGTATAGACAGGAACCTTCCCTGCCGTCAAAACCCGAAAGGCTTTCGGACCGCAGTGCCCTGTAATCACCGCTTCCACATCCTTCACCACAATATTCTGGGCGGCCTGTACTCCGGCGCCCTGTGCGACATTCTGGTTCATCTGATTATCGACCACTTCGATGGCCCGTGTAACAGTATCTACAATTAAAAATTTTCGTGCCCGGCCGAACCGGGGGTCCATCATGGCCTGTAGATCCTCGCCCGATGTAGTGAATGCTATCCGCATGGTTAAATCCCTTTCTGCGAGTGGCTCACCGGGATTGCACCCAATGAGCCACTCTGTGGCCACCGGTTTATTGGCTGTCCTCATCGCCTTCGAGTTCGTTCAAACGCTTTTGAAGCGCGTCCAACTCAGCGCGCAAGGCATCGACCTGCCCCCGAAGGGCCTGTTTTTCGACTTCAGGATCCGGGCCTTGGGGCATCATGCCCGCGCCGCCAAAACGTAGCCAACCCGGTAACCCTGTGGCACAGAACCAATGGCGCCAGCCGCGTCCACCGAATCCCATGCCGCCGCCTCGACCATATCCTCGGCCAAAGCCGCCTCGAACGGGATTCGCAAATCCCGGTGTGTTAAATCCAGCGCAGTATCCCGCTGCGCGTCCTGTCATCGGTCCCATTCCTCCGGGACCTGTTCCATCGCCTCGTGGCATTGCAATATCCTCCTTTCATAGGGGGTGTTAGTTTTCATTGCTCATTATTATGTGCATTCCCCGTGCCAAGTTATGCAAGATGCATAACACCCTGCGCAATAATAGGTTATGCCAGTTTGGCGTATATCTTTGTAGAAAATAGGCTGCGATGAAGCAACGATCGGCGCAATGCTTATTGCAATTGTGCAATACAGGAGCACGCCCACATTCATGGGGCCGATTTGGCAAAATGAAACCTTTTGGCTTCGGAAGGGATACTATCAATAGAAAGGCAAAGGTATGCGTTTGCGTTTTTAGAACATATAGAGCATAATGTAATTACATGGCATTTATACGGCAAAGGTTTCGACATGATCGAACCTGGAGGGTTCGATTGTGAATGGATAGCGTTTTCCAGGCGGTCTGAGGGGCAGACAGCCAAAATTGGGAGAGAGCCCATGAATAAGCGCGAATGCCGTGAGAAACTGATTGAAGACAAGAAGGCCGTGGCAAAGCTCAAGTTTGAACTGCACACGACGAAGTCACCCGAGAAGAAGCGCGAAACTGAAGAAGTTATCCACAAGATGGAAGACGAGATCAAGCATCTCGAAAAAGAAATGCGCCATCATTGATACACGTCGCGTTCGGGTTCATCGTTGGAAAGAAACGCCACAGGCCGATACATTACCTGATGACTTTGTTTTAAGCCCATTAAAGCAATGAGCGGGGAGTTGTGTTTTGCAGGACTAAGTAGTTTCCATGACGCGACTTCCCGTGCCATCTCCAAGCATTTCAACCATCCACCCGGTTCGCATGCCGCTGAAAAAAGAAAACATGGTGGGCGAGGAGGGATTCGAACCCTCAAGCCTTTCGGCAGCGGATTTTAAGTCCGCCGTGTATTCCATTCCACCACTCGCCCATATCATCTATGGAATCATCATAAACCCTTGATTCTAAGGGGTTTACAGAATTGCCCCCGGATGCCCCACATACCGGGGTTTTATTGCCTTTTGTGCCAGTATGTGCCGGATTGTGTGACGTTATGCCGTCAACACCGGTGCTTTTTCCGGTGCCTTTTGCCGCCGCTTCCGAAGCCGCTTCCGATGATGGCGCATCAAGCCCATTCACCGCGTCCCCCATATCCGACAGGGTAGCATGCACATATACTTGGGCCGTCAAAACAGGGGTGCTATGCCGCATGAGTTTTTGAACGAGATGCAGGGGTACACCCGCCCGCGCCAGCTCCGACGCGAAAAAGTACCGTAGGCAATGCACATCAACCACTTTGCCGTAGCTGTCAGGGGATACGACGCCCGCCGCCTTGATGTCCTTTTGAAAGATAACGCTGATTTCCTTGGGCAATGCATCGAATAGCGGGGCCTCCGCCGAAGGGAAGGGTACCACCTTAGAATTCCAAGAAAGCCGTGGCAAAGCTCCTGTAAGCCGTTGGATCCGTTGCGCGATAAAACTATCAAGGGCCGCCGCCGTTTGGGCGTGCAATGGAATCTTGGCCCCTTGCCGGTTTTTTTCAAGGCCCGCTTGTAATTCGATATAGGGGGTTTCCCCTTCAAGATGCACATCGGACAGACGCAAGGTGCGGCATTCATTCCACCGAAGGCCGGTATAGGCCATCAGCATGTATGCCATGGCCCGATTATCGCCCTGTACGGCTTCCCGTGCCCGTGATTTGCCCGCCGCGATGATGGCCGATACTTCCGAAGGTGTCAGGGTACGCCGCACATATCGTCTATCGGTTTTAGTGGACAGACGCCCAAGGCCCGCGAAAGGATTCGCAGAAATTAGACGCCGGCGCAAGCAATACGCCCCGAAGGCATGCAATAGCGTTAAGCATTTATTGTATTGCCTTGCCGAAATATCATCATCCCGACGCCGCCCTTGAAGCCAGGCTTCCGCATCATCGCCGCACATATCGCGTAATTGCCGCCATCCGCAAAAGGCCGCCGCTTGGGATACTACCGAAAGGATTTCCCGAGTATGCTTCCCGGTACGCCCCTTGGATTCCAAATCCGCCGCGAAGGTTTGCAGGGTGCTATCAATCGACGCCGCCGCTTTTTCCGCCGTTTGGGCTTCCGATGATGTCACGATGCCCGAAG
>SLOG01000224.1 GCA_007132635.1 Limnochordia bacterium | reverse complement strand
GTATTGGTGAGGCCATGGTGACGGAGGAGACGTTTGCCGGCGACTTTCTGTACTATACGGTGCCTTTCATGCCGTACTACGCCGCCAAATATATCCCCGGCATCTCATCGAACCCCAACAACTCGCTGATGTATGTCGACGCAGAAGCGATATGGGAATCCTATTCGTTCTACGGTGAGGTCATCGCGGGTGAGTTTCCCATGACTCCGTCCGAGAATAATCCCGCGCTCTTTGCCTTTACTGTAGGGGTGGAGGCGGTGGATCTGCTGCCGCAGTGGACTGCCATTGCTGAGTACAGCCAAGTACGCAACCACGTGTATTCCAACAGCTCCTTGGACACAACGTATTCCATCGGTAATCGCTCGATCGGCCATCCCCATGGCGATGATGTAGAGAGCCTAAATCTACAGCTCTCACGCCAATGGGACGACCGCATCTACAGCGAAATGGGCGTGTTTTACCGCGGATGGGGAGACAATGAGCTGATTCACTGGCCCCCCCGGGACGAGACAAGGTTCTTAGGTGGTACTCCTGAAAGACTTTATGGTGTGAAAGTGGCCGGTACGTATGCCATCAGCCCAGAACTGAAAGTTGCAGCGGATCTCGAGTTTGGACAGTCCCGCAACTATGACCACAAAGAAGGCGAAATTGGGTATCGCTATGGCGCAGCGCTAAGTTTCACTTGGGACCTGTTTTAAGAAATCTGTCAGCAGTTTGTTAAAGATCTCTGGATGCGTTTCCATGGGGCAGTGACTGCTGCCTGGGATACTATGCAGTTCGGCTTGAGGAAGAGCCGCCGCGAGCTGTTCCCCTTCTGAGAGCGGCACCCAGGTGTCTTCGGCTCCCCAGATAAGGAGTGCAGGAGCCTGAATGTGCGGCAGGTAGGTTTCGACAGGCTCTCCTTGACTGCTGGTGATGTCGAGGAGGGCCGTTTCCGTTCCGGGAAGCTTTAAAGGCGCCAGATAGCCGGTAATCTCGTCTGCTGTTGGCGTTCGCCCGTAGGCCGATGTTAACGTGTCCGTGATCCGATTCTCGGTCAGCAGAAAGAAACGAGCTAGGTGCGCAAGCAGTGAGCTGATAACGGGAATTCGGAAGAGAAACCCGGCGCTTCTCGGCGGCTGACGAAAGACAGAACCGGCCGCATAGGCCAGTGATCTGGTGTGTTCAGGACGGCTGTGGGCCATCGCCGTGATGGTGCCTCCGCCCATGGAGTGGCCGACCAGGTTCCATATCTGAGGCCCTTCGGGATTGTTAACCAACTGGCTATCCACGTGATCTAGCAGCTTCCATAGAAGGCGGCTGCGGTTTTGCTGCGAGTGATCTAGTCCGCGGGCTCTGTCACTGTAGCCAAATCCTGGTAGATCGACGGAAACAGTAGTGTAGCCTTGGGCTGCCAGGTGTGGAGCTGTGTACCGCCAAGAGAATGTGGACCCTCCTAGACCATGGACCAGAAGTACGTTGGCCTTGGATGGGCCGTCGGGAGTCCAGACGCGATAATGCAGGCGGACACCATCTATCACGATCTCGGCACTTTCCGGAAAGTCTGGGTTCGTGTCCCTTGCGCCGCTGGGAAGCAGGAGAAAGACAACAAGCAGAACAGCGACTGCGGCCAGGACTAACTTTGGAGTCTTGGGCATGAGGCATCCTCCTTAGGTCGCTCTTTGTATCCTTAGTCTTTAGTATAGCATGATTTGTGAGTTTGAAAGGAGTGTTTTTGTGGCTCTATTCCACGTTAATTTCTTTTCGGAAACACTAGGAATGTGCACCGCAATGGATGTGATTCTTCCCCAGCGCAGAAATGGTATGGGCGTGGATACAACCCGGGAAGCCAAACCAGTCGATGTTCCGGTGCTGTATCTACTGCACGGTGCTAGCGGAAACCACACGGACTGGCAGCGAAAGACATCCATCGAGCGTTACGTAGAAGGGAGGAAGTTGGCCGTCGTCATGCCCACGACTGATTTGGGGTTCTATACCGATATGGTTCAAGGGTCTAGGTATTTTACTTATTTCCGGGACGAACTGCCTAGCACTGTGCGGGGGTTTTTCCCCAACATCACGCAGAAGCGAGAGAAGACCTTTGTGGCAGGTCTTTCCATGGGCGGGTTTGGGGCCTTCAAACTAGCGTTGAACTGCCCGGACATGTATGGGGCGGCCGCTAGTCTGTCCGGTGCCTTAGATATGGCAGGGCATCTCGCCGAGAACGAGCCGTCGGTCATTTGGGATCAGTTTCGCCTTGTCTTCGGCTCGGCTGATGATGTGAAGGACAGCGAGGACGACCTGCTGTATCAAGGTGAGAGACTCTTGGCCTCCGATCGGCCGCGGCCTGCCCTGTACCAGACATGCGGCACTGAGGACTTTCTCTATGAAGACAATCAGCGGTTTCGCGCTCGCTTTCTCGATCGGCTTCCTCTGGTCTACCATGAGGAGCCAGGAACACATGAGTGGGGATACTGGGACCGCGGCATCCGGCGCGTCTTGGATTGGCTGCCTCTCGATTCTGCATCAGTGACTTACGAGATGGGGGGGGAATAGATATGGCACTTATGCATGTGGATTTCTTTTCCCACGTATTGGGGCTCAATTGTCAGATGGATGTCATCCTCCCGCAGAAGAACCAAGGAATTGGTATCGAGGGGAGGGGGCGAGAGAGCCGCTGTCCCGTGCTCTGGCTTCTCCACGGTGCCAGCGATGATCATTCCATCTGGCAGCGGCGCACGTCCATCGAGCGGTACGCCTCTGCCTTGGGCATTGCCGTTGTCATGCCGGCCGTGCAGTTGAGTTATTACACGAACATGCACTATGGCGGGCGGTATTTTGACTTTGCTGCGGAGGAACTCCCTGAGATCGCCCGCGATTTTTTTGACCTCTCGCCCGCTCGTGAAGACAACTGGATCGCCGGGCTGTCCATGGGTGGTTATGGAGCCCTCAAGATCGGTCTGTCTCGTCCCGAGCAGTACTCCGCCATCGGCTGCTTCTCGGCCGGGAACTTTGTCTACCGTGACGTGTCTCGCCGCAGCCAACCGGGGCCCGTGCAGGAACGTTTCGTCAATGTGTTTGGTGTAAGCGATTTGGCAGAGCTCAAGGGAACCGAGCATGATGTTTTCCACTTGGCCGAACGGGCCGCGGCCGAGGGCAAGCCCCTGCCGCGCATTTTCCATGCCTGCGGTACGGAGGATTTTCTCTTGGCTAATGCGCGTCGGACGCGGGACTGGTTTTCTGCAGGCGAGTATGAGTACACGTATCGAGAGGGGGAAGGAGCGCATACCTGGGAGTTTTGGGATGAGTGGATCCAGGTGTTTCTCGATTGGCTTTCTTGAACGCAGCAAAAAAAGCCGGTAGCAGGAGTTCCTCGCCCTGGTGCCGGCTTTTTCTATTGCGCAGCTACTCTCGGAAGAAGTAC
>SLOG01000160.1 GCA_007132635.1 Limnochordia bacterium | reverse complement strand
ATATGGTTATTCGGCATCGCTGGCAAGATTCCTGCCTTCCGGTCCGAGACAGGCTGTCACCGCGTTGTATAGACGAGGCGACGGAAACCTGCAAAGCTGTTCTGCCAATAATCTCCATCCTTTACAGCGTGTGTATGGATCACTCTTTCGGCGTTAGGCGATGCTACAATGAAGTGTACAGCTGCGTTCGTCGAATGTGTGAAGAGACCAACTCCGATGATCGCCCCCGCATCATTCTGGAAAAAGACTAGATCGCCCGGGCGGACTGCGTCATCGTCAATGGGTGAACTGCTGTAATGAAAAAGCGTACGGCTGCCAACATCAGCTGCCATCTGCGTCCGTTCTTGATTCGTCCAAAACCGGATGGAAGGCACAGCGGCGCGGTAGGAGTTAACTACCACAGCGGAGGCATCCACACCGATATCTACGCCGGGCTCGTCACCAGCGGCCTTGCGCTCAAGATACCGTTCAATTGTCAAGCGCCCACCAAGCAGGTAAGCCGTCTCGTACTCGACGTACCGCTGAGCGTAATTGAGGGCAGCCTGGCCCTGTTCGGCCGAAGCGGAGTAACCGACAACTCCTTCGTGAGAGGTTCCCAGACCATTGACAGCTCCCCAGTTAAGGATTACAATGAGGCTAACGAGGGAGATCAACAAGCGACCAGCAAAGTGTCTTTTCATGGACATCCTCCTTGCGAATTTTACGTGAGTAGTCGTGGTTCTCAGTCATGTTTATTATATCCTGTTACACGGGAACCGGCAAGAGATGGAAGCTGTGTCTTGTGGTAGATTTCGGGTAGTTTTCTCGAAGTTGAAAGTGGGGAGGAAGGGCTGTGATTTCCCTTGAAATGGGGCTTGGTTGCAGCGAAAAAAGTAGTTGACTTCTAGGGTGGCAGCTGGTATACTTTGAAATTGTCCGGGGCAGTTAACGGACGGAACATAGGCATACTCATACGAGGGCGAATAGCTCAGCTGGGAGAGCACCTGCCTTACAAGCAGGGGGTCACAGGTTCGAGCCCTGTTTCGCCCACCACTGCGGTAGTAGCTCAATTGGTAGAGCATCGCGTTGCCATCGCGAAGGTTGCGAGTTCGAGTCTCGTCTACCGCTCCAGTTATGCCCTACGGACCGTACCGTGCCGATGTAGCTCAGCAGGTAGAGCACTTCCATGGTAAGGAAGGGGTCACCGGTTCAAATCCGGTCATCGGCTCCATGGAGACACTGGCATAGAAGTGCGGAAGTGGCGGAATTGGTAGACGCGCAAGGTTGAGGGCCTTGTGGGAGCAATCCTGTAAGGGTTCAAGTCCCTTCTTCCGCACCAAATTTTGTTAATGGAACCGTGGTGTAGTTGGTTAACACGCCGGCCTGTCACGCCGGAGATCGCGGGTTCGAGTCCCGTCGGTTCCGCCACCAGAATGGGGTGTCGCCAAGCGGTAAGGCACAGGACTTTGACTCCTGCATTCCCTGGTTCGAATCCAGGCACCCCAGCCATCGTGCCCAGATAGCTCAGTCGGTAGAGCAGAGGACTGAAAATCCTCGTGTCGCTGGTTCGATTCCGGCTCTGGGCACCACTTTCTTGGTTCCTTAGCTCAGTTGGTTAGAGCGCTACCTTGACATGGTAGAGGCCGCCGGTTCGAATCCAGCAGGGACCACCATTTTGGTTTAAAGTTTGGGCCCCCATCGTCTAGCGGCCTAGGACACCGCCCTTTCACGGCGAAGGCACCGGTTCAAATCCGGTTGGGGGTACCAATGCTTGTTTGACCTTTCGTCTCTTTGGACGGAGGGTCTTTTTTCATATGAACAATAAAAAACCCCTGCATGAACCCCAGGGGTGCGGTAGATACCTGAATCTGAATTGGAGCTGGCGGAGGGAGTTGAACCCTCGACCTGTCGATTACGAATCGACTGCTCTACCTCTGAGCCACGCCAGCATACACACAAACAAATGGAGCGGATGACGAGATTCGAACTCGCGACCCTCGGCTTGGGAAGCCAATGCTCTACCACTGAGCCACATCCGCTCTGCATAACTATTATAGAAGAATTGGCCGTGGATATCAAGGGCCTAGGGGAAATTTCCCGCCCTTGTGTTTTGCCGCCTGGGGTGCTATAATACTAGGAGCCTAAAGTGCGCCTATAGCTCAGTGGATAGAGCACCGGCCTCCGGAGCCGGGAGCGCAGGTTCGAGTCCTGCTAGGCGCGCCACATGGACTCTTTGCCCAAGTGCAGCAACGTGCTTGGGCTTCTTTCGCGTCAAGAGCCGGGGAAAATCCCGCACCGAAAGAGGATTTGACCCCGATCTAGTCGAACGGTGTGCTTAGCGGCAAATTGGTAGAAACTTTGTCCTATCCGAGGAGGGGTTTGATTGGCTCAACTGATAAATGGACGCGAGATAGCGAAGCAAGTTAGACAGGAGACAGCAGTTAAGGTGGCGGCGTTGAAAGAGCGCGGGGTTGCCTGCGGTTTAGCCGTGGTCCTAGTCGGTGAGAATCCCGCATCCAAAGTTTATGTGCGGATGAAGCAGAAAGCCTGTGCCGAGGTAGGAATCTATTCCGAGGAGCATAAGCTTCCGGAGACAACCACGCGGGAAGAGCTTTTGACCTTAGTCGATCAGCTTAACGCGGACTCTAAAATCCATGGTATTCTAGTGCAGCTCCCGCTGCCAGATGGGATAGACGAGCTTGAAGTGTTGTCTCGAGTCGATCCGAAGAAAGATGTGGACGGATTTCATCCCATCAACGTCGGCAGGCTGAGTATTGGCGAGGATACGCTGGTGCCGTGCACACCTGCCGGTGTCATCGAGATGCTTCATCGCGAGGATGATTCCATCCAAGGACAGAAAGTCGTTGTTCTTGGTCGAAGCAATATCGTGGGTAAACCGGTGGCCCAATTGTTCTTGCGCGAGAATGCTACTGTAACAGTCTGTCATTCCCGCACCAAAGATTTGGCTGCAGAGTGTCGGCAAGCAGATATCTTAGTCGTCGCTGTCGGTCGGCCTGCTATGGTAAAACGAGAGTGGGTAAAACCGGGCGCTGTGGTCATTGACGTGGGGATCAACCGAGTAGATGATGCCCTGGTGGGTGACGTTGATTTCGATTCTGTCAGCGAAGTGGCGGGTCGGATTACTCCGGTTCCTGGAGGCGTCGGCCCCATGACCATTGCGATGCTTATGAGCAACACAGCGACAGCAGCAGACGCATCCAGTTAAGGGATGCGTTTTTTCCCAAAATCGAGAATTGGAAGTAAGGGGTTAATGTATGGCAGCGCAGTCAACACATAGAAGGCCTGTCGCAGCGTGGCTGGAGCGGGTGGGACAGTTAGGCCAGATGGTTGGCGAAACTCTATACCACCTGGCCATTGGAAATGTCGATCTGCGAGACACCTTGAAGCAAATGGTGGCGTTGGGTGTAGAGTCCATACCAATTGTTCTCATTATCGCAGGGTTTACCGGTATGGTGTTCTCACTGCAGGTCTCCCAGGAATTTGACCGATTTGGGGCCGCATCTCTCATCGGGCAGCTGTTGGGTCTGGCAGTGATCCGCGAATTCGGTCCTGTTCTGACGGGTGTCGTAGTCGCCGGCAGGGCCGGGTCGGCTATCGCTGCAGAACTAGGCACCATGAAAGTGACGGAACAAGTTGACGCGCTGCGCGCGTTGGCTGCGAGTCCTGTTCAGTACCTTGTAGTACCTCGTTTTTTGGCCTGCGTGGTTATGGTTCCTGTCTTGACAGTGTTTGCTAACCTTATCGGCATGATCGGCGGTTATGTGGTGGCGGTCCATCAGGTCGGGATTATCCCTGCCGTGTTTATCGAGTCTGTGACAGATTACTTGGTTCTGTGGGATCTTGTTGGCAGTATCATTAAGGCGGCAGTCTTTGGGATCTTGATCGCTGTAGTGAGCTGTTACCGAGGACTTCAAACTGAGCGAGGAGCTCAGGGAGTGGGGGATTCAACAATCGCGTCTGTCGTCACCGGGATGATAAGCATATTCGTCACTAACTACCTCCTGTCGGCCTTGCTGTACCGATAGAGGTATTGTTTCCCTGCAAGGTTCAGCGGTCAAAACGCAGTTTGTCTTGGGAGGAAAACAATGTTTGCACTCCGGGATGTATCGTTCGAACCAAATGGACTTGTAGTTTTGGATTCGGTCAATCTGGAGATTCAGCCCGGAGAGATCTTCGTGGTGATGGGAGCGAGCGGAGCAGGAAAAAGCACCATACTGCGTCTGCTGAACGGACTGAATCGGCCCCATTCCGGTCAGGTCTTCGTGGATGGTGTCGATATCGGCCAGCTCTCCGAAAAACAGTTGATGCCCATTCGAAAGCGGGTCGGCATGGTGTTTCAGAATGCGGCCCTGTTTGACTCCTTAACGGTGGCCGAGAATGTTGGCTTCGCATGGCGTCGGCAGCGTCTATCGGAAGAAGAATTCCGGCTGCGTGTGCGAGAGACATTGGCGGTCGTGGGTTTAGAGGATATTCAGGATCGGATGCCTGCCGAATTAAGCGGCGGCATGCGCAAACGAGTCGGCCTTGCAAGGTCTGTAGCGATGGAACCGGATGCACTTCTTTACGATGAGCCGACATCTGGGTTGGACCCGATAACAAGCAATACGATCTTGGCTCTCATCGAAGACTTGCGACGCCGTCTGCAGGTGACCTCTGTAGTGGTGACTCACGATTTGAAGGCTGCCTGCATGATTGCCGACCGCATCGCGCTTCTTTATAGGGGTACGATCGCGTTTCAAGGAACAGTTGCAGAATTTCAAGCGTCGCAGGCTCCAGTTGTTCGAAAGTTTATCGAGGGCGGAGTTCTTTCCGAGACCGGATAGGGTAAGTAGAGGTGAAAGCGCAATGCGGCTATCGTCAGAAGCAAGAGTGGGAGCAGTGATTCTCCTGAGTGTGGTCATTTTGACCGGGATGGTTATGGCGATCGGCCAAATTGAGATCGGGCAGCCGGAAGGTAACCACCTCCACCTCATTTACAGCCATGTGGACGGTCTCAGAGAGGGCGCCCCGGTGCGCTATGCAGGTGTGAATGTCGGACGCGTTTCGTATATCGATTTGACGCCGGCTGGTGTTAAGGTGGGCCTGCGACTAACTCGCGAAGTCCACATTCCTCAGGACTCGCGTTTTGTCATCGCTACGGCAGGGGTGTTAGGGGATAAGCACATCGAGATATACCCCGGTTCGGCTAGCGAGTTCTTGAGTGATCAAGACCATGTTCGTGGTGAAAGCCCGATGCTGTTGGACGGTATTTTGGCGGAAATGAAGTCCACACTACAGGGGCTTAATCGTGTAGTCGGCGGGTTAGCGGATGTTGCGGATTCGGACGAACTGCACCGCAGTATTGTCGAATCCAGTATCGTGCTTCAGGAGACGCTGGTCAGCTTGAAAATGACTGTGGATCAGGTCAATGAGATAACCTTATCAGTACGAGGGATGGCTGATCAAGCTGAGACTTTTGCCGCTGGATTGTCAGACCTGGATATGGCGAGAATCTCCAAAGACATTGAGGCCTTTAGCGGGAAACTGGCAGCTGTGGATTTGGAGGGCTCATTTAATGAGATGAATGAATTTCTTAGCGAACTCCGTCAACTGCCGATCCGGGAGTTGTCAGACGAGATTCTTCACCTGTCTCGTAATCTCAGTGCCCTGGATCTGCAGACGCCCTTGACGGAGTTAAATGAGTTTGCGGTCAGCATCAACGAGATGCCCATCCGAGCTGTGGTAGAGGACCTGCAGGGGTTTACCCATCAGCTGAAGGACGTCGATTTGCGAGGGATGGAGAGTGAGCTTCGCGATTTCACCGGTATGCTGTCGCAGCTGGACTTGGTGCCCTTGGTAGATGAGATAACGGGTTTGACGCGACAGTTAAGCAGTCTGGATTTGGCAGCTCGCGGCCAGGAGATTTCGGTGTTTACACAGCGTCTCGAAGCCTTTCCTTTGGAAGAGATTGGCGATGATCTGCAAATCCTTACTGCGTCCATGCGGAGCATCCCTGTTGAGGAAATCGGAGCGAGTCTGCGCAAATTCTCCGATGAGCTGGAGTCGGCACCGTTGGAGGACCTTGTGGCGAATTTGACTGCATTCTCTGTTGAACTCAAGGAACTTGGCTTGGGGGACATGGCGGCTGAAGTGTCGCAGTTTACTGGACAGCTTTCCTCCTTGGATATTCAGTCCACCTTCTCCAATGTGGAAAAGGATATTTCGGAGTTCAGTCAACGCCTAGCAGCGCTAGAGCTGGAATATCTATACCAGAGTATCAGCGCTACCGCCGACAATCTGCAGGCTTTGTCCGGTGCCGTAGATCCTGACAGTCTTCGCCGGATTACAGCTGATATTGAGACATCGACAGCCTTGGTGGCAGACGCTGCACAGGATTTCAACAATTTCGCTGAGCGGTTGAGTTTGGATGCTTCAGTGCTGACCGAGGACACGATGCAGCTCTTGCGGCGTGTGGATACGGCAGTTGAGTCGCTTGAGCTTATGATTCGGGATGTTCACGGGTTTGTCGATGATGTTACGGCAGAAGGCGAGACGGCCCAGAGTATCCGACGCACTCTGGCGGTGGTCGAGCGAACGGCGGATGAGATCGGTGGTACAATGGAACTCATCAACCAGGAGATCCCGCACGCTGTTGGAATGTTTGAGGGTCTGCGCGGCACCATGGAGAGCATACGAAAGCTTGATGAAGATCTGCGGACTGTTCGAACATGGGGCGAACAGATTGACGTGAAGTCACAATTCGGTTTGAATTATCGTCCGCGCAGCCTGGAGGATGGCCGAACAGATCATCTGGCGGCAGGCGCACAGTTTGAGTTCCATCCGAAAGACTTGGCGAGTTTCTTCGTGGTTGGGCTGCATAACCGTGGTGAAACCGGCAATTTCCAGCTGCAGTATGGACGAGAAGGGACAGTGTTTCGCCAGCGGTACGGCATTATCGATAACAGGCTGGGAGTGGCCTTGGATGTGAGGCCTTCCGACCGTTGGGGAGTCAGCGCCGAATTGAGGAATATCAGTCTATCAAATCCAGAACTCCGTCTGAAGGCCGACTTCCAGTGGCTTCCTGATTGGTGGTTTTCTATTCAGGCGGATGACATCTTCGAGCTCCGTGAACGCGGGGTTTACTTCGGCATCGAAAGGCGTTTCTAACTTACATGGTTTGGGGGCTATGGGGTTGTGTACAGTGCTGACTGCCTGCAGAGACCACGTTGATGGAGCGATTGATGAGTTAGTGGACAGGTACCAGGAACCGCCCATCCTTGAAACTGTTGAGCGGTTGTCTGCCGATCCAACAGTCCCATGTCCACCGTGCTGGCTTTGCGCGTTGCCCGCTGATTTTGTTGTCTCCGTCGCCCGGCGAGAGAAACGAGCATGAGGTTCCTGCTCATAGCCGTTGGTAGGGTTAAGGAACCTTTTCTGCGCCAAGGTATTCAGGAGTACCGCAAGCGGCTGCAGGCCTATGGAAAGACTGAGGTGGTCGAGGTTAAAGAAGAGCCATTCTCCGAACCTCTTTCTGAGACGACTCTTGACCAAATTCTGGAGCGGGAAGGGCAGAAGATTCTAGCGAAGGTTCCGTCCAGGAGTTATCTTGTAGCGTTGGATCGAGCGGGGAAGCAGGTATCTTCAGAAGCTTTGGCTAAGCGATTTGAGAGGCTTGGGGTGAGAGGTAACAGTCTAGTGGTCTTGGTGATCGGGGGGCCTTTGGGGTTGGCCTCATCCGTTTTGGCTCGTGCAGACTTGGTGCTATCGTTTTCGAAATTGACATTTCCGCATCAACTCATGCGCTTGATTGTGTTTGAACAACTCTACCGGGCTATGACCATTACCGCTTGCGAAAGATACCACAAATAAGAATTGTTTCGGGAACAGGAAGGGATTTTCGCATGGATCAAGAACGAGATAAACTTACATGCGAAATCTGTAAGGGGGTGAAGTTGTGCGATGGAAAAAGATCTCGGATGCGGTTGTACGCAGACTACCGCTCTACCTTCGGGTGTTAGATGACCTGGCACATAAGGAAAAGGTGAAACTGATCTCCTCGCAAGAATTGGGCGAACTCGCCGGGGTGAGTCCTGCCTTAGTACGAAAGGACCTGGCATGGTTCGGCGAGTTTGGCAAACAAGGTGTTGGTTATGAACTTGAGTACCTACGCCACGAGCTGCGGCGGATTTTAAACTTAGATGTCAACCATCGGGTCGCATTGATCGGTGTCGGAAGCCTCGGCGGTGCCTTAACTCGATACAATATTAGGCGTTACAGGGAAAATCCGGATTTCAACCTGCACATTGTGGCTTTGTTTGACAGTGATGCCGAGTTGATAGGCTCGGAGGTTGAGGATGTTCAAATCCAGCCATTGGACGTTTTAGAGCAAACGGTTGAGGACATGGGTATTGAGATGGCCATCATTACGGTGCCGGCTTCGGATGCCCAGACAGTGGCTCAACGGTTGGTTAACGCGGGAGTGAAGGCGATTCTAAATTTCGCGCCTATAACGCTTCATGTGCCGGATGATGTGCAGGTGGCTAGTGCCGATTTGACTCTCGAGCTGCAGCGATTGGCCTATTATTTAGTAGAGGAATAGTGTTGTCTTGTCGGGAAGGAATTGGTATACTTATCAAGGTGTTGATTCTATCCTTGCGGGCGATAATTGATGGCGAGGAGGCAGCCAAGTGGATCTTTGGTACACGGAGAAACAGACCCAAGCTTTTGGCATCACTGCGAAAGTACGCGAAACTCTGGTTGCTAAAACGACGGAATTTCAGCACCTGGCTGTATTGGATACCGAAGAGTTTGGCCGGATGTTGGTTCTCGACGGCATGGTTCAGACTACCGTTCGCGATGAGTTTGTTTACCATGAGATGATCACCCATCCTGCCATGTTGACTCATCCCAATCCGCGGAAGGTTGCCGTTATCGGCGGTGGCGACGGCGGCGCGATTCGCGAGATACTGAAACACGACTCAGTGGAACGAGCCGTATTGGTGGAAATTGATGGGGAAGTGATCGCGGCCTCGAAGAAATACCTCCCAGAGATTTCTTCCGGCTTAGAGGACCCTCGTGTAGAGGTGCTAGTAGCAGATGGGCTGCAGCATGTTCGTGAACATAAAGCTGCCTATGATGTGATTCTCGTTGATTCGACTGAGCCGGTGGGAGCTGCCATAGGCCTTTTTTCCGAGGAGTTTTACCGAGACCTATACGAGGCCTTAACGCCGCAGGGAGTGCTCGCTGCTCAGACAGAATCTCCCTTTTTCAACCAAGGCATAATCGCGAAGAGCTTTCGCGGCATATCAGGCGCGTTCCCTTGTACTCGTCTGATGCTCACCAGTATACCTACTTATCCTAGCGGTCTTTGGTCATTTACACTAGGTTCAAAAAGTAATGATCCCCTGACAGTCGCTTTGGATAAAGCGCAGGTTCTCTCGACACGGTACTACAGTGCATCGGTGCACAAGGCGGCCTTTCAGCTTCCGCCTTTCGTAGAGTCGCTTATCCGAGGGTAAACAGGTGCCACGGCCCCTGCAGGAAAGCTCCTGTAGGGGTCTTTGCTTGAATTCGGGGTCCATCTTAAGGTGGTCTCTGTTTTTTGGAGGTTTGAGTCTATGGAATGGCAGAAGAACCAAGGTTTTTTGGGAAGTCAACCCAGCTATTCACGTGCATCGACGGTGCTTTTTGGGGCACCGATGGATCAGACCACGAGTTATCGGCCAGGAACGCGCTATGGTCCCCAGCGCATCCGAGATGTTTCTGAAGGTCTTGAGGATTTCAGCCATCGCACGGGGTCTGCGTTGGCGGATGTGCCCTTTTTTGATGCGGGCGATGTGGAGATTGTCTTGGGCGATGTAGAAGAGTCGCTGCGTCGAATCCGCGCTGCCTCGGAATCTGTTGTGCGCGACGGCAAACTCCCTGTGATGATGGGTGGAGAACACTTAGTCAGTCTTCCTGCTATAGAGGCAGTGTATGGGGAGTTTGTGGACCTAGCGGTTATCCAGTTTGATGCCCACGCTGATCTGCGTGAAACATACAGTGGTTACTCCTTGTCGCACGCAACGGTAATGCGTCATACTGCGGCGCTGCTTGGATCAGACAACATATATCAGTTTGGGATTCGTTCCGGGACGAGAGAGGAATTTGCTTTTGCGAAACGAAGTACACGTTTTTATCCGGATGAGGTGCTTGAACCACTCCGGGCTGTTCTTCCGCATCTGCTCGGCCGGCCGATTTATCTTACAATTGATATTGACGTGATGGACGCCGCCTTTGTTCCGGGGACGGGGACTCCTGAGTCCGGTGGCGTATCATCCCGCGAAATCCTGGAAGCGGTTTATCTTCTGCAGGACTGTAACATCGTTGGTGTGGATATTGTTGAACTATCGCCTATTACAGATATCGGAGATATTACCGCTCTGATGACTGCCAAGTTGGTTCGTGAGTCGATTCTTTGTTTTGGAAAGGGTGTAAAGCTTGAGTGAAGCAATGAAGCAAAAAGAAAAACTCGCGGCGCTGATCGCGGATGCACTGGACAGCGCTTCCCAGGCTGGGTTGATTTCGTTGGCAGATAAACCCGCTGTTTCTATTGAGGTACCGCGGGATACAAACCATGGTGACTTCGCCTCGAATATCGCCATGGTATTGGCGAAACCCCTCAAAATGGCCCCTCGTCAGATAGCACAGCATATTGTAGAATACTTAACGGAGGACTCAATGATTGAGAAGGTTGAGATCGCTGGCCCAGGGTTTCTAAACTTCTATCTGCGTCTGGATTGGCTGCATCGTGTTCTCGCAGCCATCGAGGAGCAAGGGGTGACCTATGGCAATTCTACTTCCGGGCAAGGCGAAAGGGTCCTTCTGGAGTTTGTCAGTGCTAATCCAGTGGGTCCCATGAACGTGGTCAATGCACGAGCGGCGGCTATAGGTGATAGTCTAACTCGTATCATGGAGGCAGCTGGATTTGTTGTTGCTTCTGAATACTATGTCAACGATGCTGGAAACCAAACACAGATTTTTGCGCGCTCCCTTGAGGCAAGGCTGCTGCAGATCGAGGACCCGAGTGCAACGTTTCCAGATGATGGATATCCCGGCGACTATGTCACCGATTTGGCTGTACGTCTTCACAGCGAACATCCAGAGGTTGTGGCAATGGCTTCGGCCGAGCGGCAGGAGTTCTGCCGCAGTTGGGGGATCGATCAGATGGTGGCTGCTCAAAAAGAGGACCTTCGATCGTTCAACGTAGAGTTTGACGTGTGGTTTCGCGAGCACCGTCTCCACCAGACGGGGGCCCTTGGCGAGGTTATGTCGATTCTTGACAATAAAGGTCTTCTCTACGAGAGTGAGGGTGCTCTGTGGTTTCGCTCGCAGGCTTTCGGTGACGACAAAGATCGTGTGATACGAAAAAGCGACGGTGCATACACCTATGTTACAGCAGACATTGCCTACCATTATGATAAGTTGAAGCGTGGCTTCACCAAACTCATCGATCTCCTAGGGCCGGACCACCACGGTTATATCGGACGCATGCGGGCTGCGGTGCAGGCTCTCGGATATCCAGCGGACACTTTGGAGGTACTGATTCTGCAGTATGTGTCATTGTTGAGGGATGGACAGCAAGTCAAAATGTCCAAACGGGCGGGAGAGTTTATCACGCTCCAGGACGTTGTGGATGAAGTGGGTCGGGACGCTGCGAGGTTTTTCTTCCTGATGCGCAGCATGGAAAGTCATCTGGATTTCGATCTTACCTTGGCATCTGAACAGAGCAGTGAAAATCCCGTCTTTTACGTGCAGTACGCCCACGCGCGCATCTGCAGTATTCTCAAACAGGCAGAGGACGTGGGTGCTAGAGTTCTGCCAGTTAAGGATGTGGATCTGTCGCTTCTCCAACACACCAGTGAGGCTGCGGTTCTTAGGAAATTGGCCGAACTCCCGGAGGAGATCGCTGCTGCGGCGGAATACAGAGAACCGCATCGAGTTGCTCGGTACGCTTTGGATCTGGCAGGCCTTTTCCACGCCTTTTACACGCACTGCCATGTTTTGGGCGAGGCCGAAGATCTCAAGCATGCAAGACTGGCGTTAGTCAATAGTGTAGGCCTTGTGCTTCGGAGGGTCTTAACACTGTTGGGAGTTTCAGCACCAGAAAGCATGTAAAGGGGGCGGGATTCCTTGAGATTCGCCGTTGGGGTCATCGGGCAGGCGTTTAAGATAGCTTACGATGCTATTGGCGTCGTGATCCTGGCGAACGTTGTCTGGTGTCTAGCAGTTTTTTCCCCGATTCTATTGGTGGGCATCCTTCGGGTAAGTCAACCTTACATCATTGTCGGCAGCTTAGCTTTCGCCTTGCTTCTTTTCGGTCCAGCTAGCGCCGGTGTTCACTTCATGATGAACCGTTTGGTCAATGGAGGCGAAACGACTATCGCCGATTTCGGGACGGGATTTACACGCTTTTTTTCGCGTGGCGCGCTGCTTGTCTTGGTTAACGCTTTAATTGCAGTAATCTTGGTTGTCGATCTGATTTGGGTTCTGAACAGTGATCATTTGATAGTGCGTTTGCTGGCAGGGGTCTTTGTGTATTTCATTCTTTTCTGGCTTCTTTTCATCCAGTATGTGTTCCCACTTCTAGTGGAGCAGAATATCGGCGTAGTTCGGGTCATGAAACGGGCCGTTTTGGTCGCCGTGGATAATCTGGGTATGAGTTTTATGCTTGCGGGAGCCGTGGCGTTACTGGGTGTTTTCAGTGTCTTGACGACGGCACCATTCCTGCTGCTCTTTGTGAGTGTAGCTGCGCTCATACAGAATTTCGCTTTGGTTGAGATACTCAAGAAATACGACAGTGCAAACGGGAGGTAGAGAATGGCCAAGTTTATTTTCGTGACAGGCGGAGTGGTCTCGAGTTTGGGCAAAGGTATCACAGCAGCGTCCATCGGGCGCTTGTTGAAGAACCGAGGGCT
>SLOG01000362.1 GCA_007132635.1 Limnochordia bacterium | reverse complement strand
GTGTCCGAATTGTGGTGGCTTGCATCATAGAGATAGAAATGCTGCGGTAAATATACACAGAGTTGGGGCATCAACTCTTGGGGTAGAAACTGTAAGACCTGCATCAGCAGGCTAGTTTTGTCTGATACCAGAATCCCCTGGCTCTAGCCATGGGGAGTATGTCAAGTGAACTGGTGTTGTGAGGAGAAGGAGTGTTACATGGCTACGAAGCGCATTGTTGTAAAAGTTGGCACGAGCTCTATCTCTCATCCCAATGGGCGATTGCATTTTGGGCAGTTAGAACGCCTTGTGCGCGACATTGCGGATCTCGAAAATGCTGGCTATCGCATGCTGTTGGTGTCATCGGGTGCCATCGGAGCGGGGATGGGCCGGTTGGGGCTGCAGGTACGGCCAGAGATCATGGCAGAGAAACAAGCGGTAGCCGCAGTGGGTCAAGGTCTTTTGATGCAGGTCTACTCGCGGTTGTTTGCCGAATACGGCCATATATGTGCCCAAGTTCTCCTAACAGCAGAGGACTTGGAAGAGCGCAAACGGTTTCTCAACTGTCGGAACACACTACACGCTTTGCTCGCACGTTCCGTTATCCCCGTGGTGAACGAGAACGACTCTGTGGCTGTGGATGAGATCAAATTTGGCGACAATGACACTCTATCGGCCCTCGTAGCAAATCTTGTTGGGGCGGATCTCTTGATTCTTCTATCGGATATTGATGGCGTGTACGATAAGGACCCGCGACTTTACCAGGATGCTCGTCGTCTAGAGGTGGTTGATTCCATCACTCCCGAAATCATGAAAATGGCTGGACGTGCAGGCGCGCAAGGAACCGGAGGCATGGCGACGAAGCTTCATGCAGCTCGTATTGCCCAAGGATCAGGCATTCCCATGATAATAGCAAGCGGATCCGAAAAGGGAGTCATTGGTCGTGCCGTTGCAGGAGAACCTGTGGGGACTCGCTTTACTGCTGATCGGGCGGCACTCAACAGTCGAAAACGCTGGTTGGCCTTTTATACTCATCCCCAAGGGAAGTTGGTTGTGGACGCCGGGGCAGCTACAGCCTTGGACAGAGGCAACAGCTTGCTGCCTATAGGCGTCGTTTCGTTTGTGGGACCATTTCATGCTGGAGATCTGGTGCAGGTCGTTGATGTGAACGGCCGAGAGTTGGCGAAAGGCATCAGCAACTATTCGTCCGAGGAAGTCGAACGGGTAAAAGGAAAACCGTCGTCGGCGGTGCAGAGAATTCTTCCGGGCAGTGGAAACTGCGAAGTCATTCACCGGGATAATCTTGTGATGGTAGACTTTTGACAGGAGGGGTAAGCATGGAGGTGCGGGCGAAGGCGAAACAGGTACGAGCTGCCCTGAAGGTGTGGCAGAGGCAGTCGAGTGATCAGCGAAACAGTGCTTTACGGGAAATGGCCGCACAGCTAGAGGCATCGGCAGCCGATATACTGGCTGCCAACGAGAAGGATTTGCACCGCGCGCAGGAGATTGGCATATCCGGAGCGCTGTTGGATCGTCTGACATTGACAGAAGACCGAGTTCGCGGTATGGCAGATGGGCTGCGGGATGTGGCTGGTCAACGGGATCCCATCGGGCAGGTGGTTGACGGCCATGAGCTTCCGAATGGACTCAAGATCCAGCGTGTGCGGGTTCCTCTTGGAGTCATAGGCATGATCTATGAGGCCCGTCCGAACGTCACCGCTGATGCTGCTGGTTTGTGTTTAAAGGCCGGTAACGGAGTGCTTCTGCGCGGCGGCAGTGAAGCCATTCACTCTAACACAGCTGTGGTCAGAGTTCTGCAGCGTGCGCTGCAGATGCGGGAACTGCCTGAAAGCGTTGTCGCCTTGATCGAGAATACCGACCGCGCAGAGGTTCAGGAGATGCTGCACTTGAACTCGCTGATTGACGTAGTCATACCGCGCGGAGGCGCTGGTTTGATTCAGTTTGTGGTGGAGAACTCAACGGTACCTGTGATCGAGACCGGTGTCGGCAACTGCCACGTCTTTGTGGATGCCTCCGCCGACCTTCCTGCTGCAGTGGCCATTGTGGATAACGCAAAAACGCAGCGTCCGGGAGTCTGTAATGCGGTAGAGACCCTTTTGGTCCACAGGGAGGCCGCCGAGTCATTTCTACCGGAACTGAGAAGAGTGCTCGACCCGAAAGGTGTGGAGCTCCGCGGCTGCTCCAAAACGCAGTCTATCCTAGAGGGTGTGAAGCCTGCCGAAGCGGCTGATTGGTCCACGGAGTTCTTGGATCTAATCCTTGCGGTTCGGGTGGTCGACTCCTATGACGAAGCTGTCGAGCATATTCAAGCCTATTCGACAGGGCATTCAGAAGCGATTTTGACCGAGAGTTACACGAATGCCCAGCGGTTTCTTCAGGAAGTGGACGCGGCAGCGGTGTATGTCAATGCCTCAACGCGTTTTACGGATGGGGCGCAGTTTGGCATGGGAGCGGAGATTGGCATTAGTACGCAGAAACTCCACGCACGAGGGCCAATGGGGCTTGCTGAACTCACGACGACGAAGTTCGTGGTCTACGGCCAAGGTACTGTGCGGAAATAATACGTGTATACGCAGCGGCAGAAGTTTGACGCAAACTTCTGCCGTCCTGTATAATGGCTCAGGATACTGGGATGGAGAGTGAGATATGGACTTTTTTAAATACCACGGACTGGGCAACGATTTTGTGATTATCCACGACTTCAACGGCGAGCGTGTCGGCAAGGGGCCTCTTTTGGCTCAACGACTGTGTGATCGGCACTTCGGCGCGGGAGCAGACGGCGAGGTCTTTTTAACTAGGTCAGCACAAAACTATGCGATGCGGATTTTCAATGCCGACGGTTCGGAGGCGGAGATGTGCGGGAATGCGATTCGATGTGCAGCCAAGCATCTATGGGATTTTTATCTGGCCGATGGCGACTCCGTGACAGTCGATACGTTGGGCTCAGCGAAGGAAATACGGAGAGTTAACCAAGGATATGCGGTGGATATGGGTGAGCCAATTTGGGGGACAGACTGCACCTCTCCTGTCGATACAGAGTTGGAGGCAGCAGGTCGACGTCTGTCCGCAGCAACTGTTTCCATGGGTAATCCCCATGCTGTAATCTTTGTGCCGAACGTGGATGCAGTGGACTTAGAAACCATCGGTCCGGCCGTGGAGACTCATGTGCTGTTTCCTCACCAGACCAATGTCGAATTCGTCGAGGTTTCCGATGATGAAAGACTCAAGGTCAGAGTCTGGGAGCGCGGTGTAGGCCCTACGCTAGCCTGCGGGACAGGTGCGTGTGCGAGTGCCGTGGTTGCAGCTAAGCGAGGGTTCGTTTCGCGGAGCTGCACGGTTTCTTTGCCCGGAGGTGATCTTCATGTTGACTGGAAGGATGACAACCATGTCTGGATGACAGGTCCAGCTGTCAGAGTGTATGCTGGGCGAC
>SLOG01000266.1 GCA_007132635.1 Limnochordia bacterium | reverse complement strand
TCAACCTCAAGGTAGGAAGCCTCGTAGCTGCGGTCCGCCGCACTCAGCAACACCTGGTAAGCACCATCGGCATCGGTCTGGGTGTGTGACATCACTTCTTGCTGGTCATCCAGCAGGCGGATATGCATGCCGGGCAGCAGCAGATCGTCAGCCGTGTGCCTGTAGTAGGCAACATCGCCCATGTAAAGGGAGAAGTCAAGCTCCACGATATCAGACGACCCCGTGGTGTATACCGACTGAACGCCTGCGGTATAGGAGCCTGGCTCAAGGTCTTCGAACAAAAACTCCCGTGGGGCGATCTCTTCTTCGACCAGAACGCCATCCAGATAAACTTTGAATCCTACAAAGGCTTTTTCGGCTTCGGCAAACATGCCCGGAACAGGAGCGGTATGCTCCCAGCTGAACAACACCTGGCCAGGATCGTACCCCTCTGAGGTAACCATAAGTTCGCTCGGGGTAATGATCACATCCATCATGTGCACATCGATGGTCTTGTCTTCATCCACCAGGTTGAAGCCGACCGATTCATCTACGTACCCTTCTGCCGTGATCGTGGCACTGTAATCACCCTCGGGAAGGCTTATCACAGCGACTCCGTCGGGACCGGTGGTGGCCTGCTGGCCTCCAACGGTGACAACGGCGCCGGCAATGGGATCCTTATCTGCGGAGTCTTCCATTACATTGAATGTTACGTCGTAAAGCGCTATTACCGTTAACACACCCGAAACGTTGTCCGACCCATCCCAGAAGCCATCAGCAAAGCCGCCATAAACGTAATCATCATCGCCATATTGAAAACGCGTTGCGTAATAATACGTTCCAGGATCATAATCTGCAAAATCCTCACCTGTAATCTGCAAAGAGTACTCATCGTTGTTGCCAACTACAGTGAAAAATGTCATTTCCATCCATTGATCAGGGTCCTCCCAGCCAGCAGGATTGGTGTTGTCATCACTAATGCCAAGCCATACTGTCAGTGCATCAGCAGGACCGTCCGGTCCTGTAACATCTTGAATGTATATTTGTGCATATATTGTTTCCTCACTGGAAGCATCGCCTTTGACAATCCCGGCAGTGGGTGGCCATTGCAGATTAGCCCAACCTATCTCCGGGGTTCTGAATTCAGCGTCAATGATATTATCTCCATCAACAACCTGGTATGTCCTGTTGTCTCCAACCTCCCAGAAGTTTGCATTAATTCGAAACTTGAATAGAATTTCTTCACCTTCTTGAAAAGTTTCGTCGGTGGTTAATGTATAGATGTCGGTGTCGTCAACCCGTGTTGCGTTTTGAACAGGGTCTCCCCAGTCGTTAAAGTCTCCTGCTACATCCACGTTGTCCAGGTCATGGTCGAACAGCCCCTTGGCAATGGCATCGCTCATGTCTACGTTGAAGGTTATGGAAAAAAGCGAAAATGGTTCCGTCACAGTTAATACACCCGAAACGTTGTCCGTACCATCCCAGAAACCACCAGAAAAGCCGCCATAAACGTAATCGTCGCCGCCATATTGAAAACGCGTTGCGTAATAATACGTTCCAGGATCATAATCTGCAAAATCCTCACCTGTAATCTGCAAAGAGTACTCATCGTTGTTGCCAGCTACAGTGAAATATGTCATTTCCATCCATTGATCAGGGTCCTCCCAGCCAGCAGGATCGGTGTTTTCATCGCTAATGCCAAGCCATACTGTCAGTGCATCAGCAGGACCGTCCGTTCCCGTAATAGCTGGAATGTATACTTGTGCATATATTGTTTCCTCACTGGAAGCATCGCCTTTGACAATCCCGGCAGTGGGTGGCCATTGCAGGTTGGCCCATTCAATCTCCGGGGTTCTGAATTCAGCGTCAATGATATTATCTCCGTCAACAACCTGGTATGTCCTGTTGTCTCCAACCTCCCAAATATCACCATTGATGCGGAATTTGAACACCAGATCTGCACCTTCTACGTATAAAAAACTATGGGTGTAAATGTTGGTTTCATCCTCGCGGTCAAGAACCATCGGATAAGCACCCCAATGGTTAAAGTTCCCTGCTACATCAACGAAATCCTCCTCATGATCAAACAGGCCTTTTGGAATGGCATCTGTCATATCCACCTTAAATGTTATGTCGTATACTTCATCATACCAGTTCTCCCCATCAAAGTAACCTGTTTTGTCTCTTTCAAGGTTACCTGTCTGATTTCCGTCTCCATCATTGAATATAACCCTGTCATACCCATCCGGGATGTTATAACTATACCAAACCTGGCCTTCGGCAGGAGGCTCCATTTGTTCTCCAGGCCATGAAGTAAGATCATCACCGCCTTCTTCCCAAACGTGGACATATACCTCATCCCAATTCAATGCGTTATTGAAATGGACGGTAAAGAGGGCTTCAAAGTCATCCCGGTTGCGGGCTGTTACCTGAGGATTGCTTCCAAAACCACCGACTATGGCTGTCAAATTAATTAATCCCTGCGGAATATCCCCATTGATATAATCCATTCCAAAAAAGTCTGTTCTAAAATTGATCGTTTCTGTAGTCGATGGATCAGTAAATGCATAGCTTTGGCCATTAGAAAATGAACCCGTTACAGTAAACATTGCATTTTGAATTCTAACCAAATTCCCGGTGTAGTTTAAGGTAAGATCATTAACTGTAATATCTATGGGTGACACATCAAGATCTTGATTGCTTCTAGGACCAGGGTCTGTCGCAGATTCCATTAAAACTATTGCTCCATTGTTTTCCTCATTTTTTACTCCACTGAAACTAGTAACACCATCTCCAACAATATAGTTTGTAGTAATATTATCATCTTCATCCCAAATTGTAAGGGATCCGCTGCCATCACGAACGAAATGACGGTTTCTAAATGAGTTACGGTGCAGCACAACTACCTCTCCGGTAATTCTATAAAGCTTTCCATTGTCGCCGTCTCTGAAAGCAGCAATGTCATCCACATTTTCCGGAAAAACATATTCCGCCGTGGTAATCCCACTTTCAGTTCCATTGTCAATAGCAATGGCTTTTAGCGTGATTGGACCGTTGCCGTCTTCGAGTAAAATGCCATCTTCATTATCGTATAAAAAGTCATGATTTGTGGGGTCGTCACCATTCAATATATAATAGATGTTTGCCGTGGCTTCATAATCACCGAAGTTGGTGATAAAAACGGTTTGATCTTCGAAGTATGTTCCTGCTTCAACTGAGAAAACCGGGTCAGGAACAGGAGGTGGTTCTGTTGCCTCAACAGAAACATCACCAATGCCTATTTGCCTGCGAGCACCGCTTGTGCCGACATTTCCATCACTTGACCATACAATGGTAAAGCTTTCTCCATTTGGAATGTTAAGAGCGGAAATTAATGCGGTTTTTCCCTCATCAATACCAGCTTCTGTACTGTAGGAAAGCGCAGGGATTTCATCACCCGCAACATATACTG